>CAXTFS010000336.1:0-3914 GCA_964243395.1 uncultured Acidobacteriaceae bacterium
GAGCGTCACAGCGCCGCCAACGACAATGATCTTGACGTTGTGCGCATACATGGACAGCGATTTGTCCGCCACAACAGCCCGGCGGATTTTAGCTGTTGTCATCCGGTCTGATTTATCGTTTTTACCTTGGTCGGCAGTCTGCGTCTGGTTCTGAACGCGGTTGGTGCCGGAGTTGTCCGCGTTGGCCTGCGCGAAGGCAGGCAGTGTGCCTAAGCACAGCATCAGAACGCCAGCCGACGCGAGTGAACCGGGAGAGCGCTGCTTCATTGTGAACATAACAACCTCGTGATGGGTATTGTTGGCCCTGCCGCGCGATTGCCTGACCTGATGGAACGGTGACGCTCTGTCATCTCGTATGCGCATAGTGTGAGGTGCCGAACGACCGCCGCCGGTTGTCTGGTTATGTCAAATAGTTGACATAACCAGAACGCACCCATCCAGCGCCTCCGAGGGTCCCTTTGCGCATTTCCAGCGTCCAATCAGCGACACCCCTGCAATCGGGCACGTTGAACGAGTAGCAGACCTTTTCTTCAGAGCAGGAGAGTATGCCCCATCCCCACCCAAACCGCTTGCTTGCCGCCATCCCCGCGAGGAGCAGGAAGCACCTGTTGTCGAACTCGGTAGAAGTGCCATTGGCTACGAGAACGGTTCTCCACGAAGCCAAGTCACACCCTTCGCATGCGTTCTTTCTCACTTCAGGCCTCGCGTCGATTCTCGCGGTTACAACGCTTGGTCCTTCCGCTGAGGTCGGCATGGTGGGCCGAGAGGGATTCATCGGCAGCCTGCATCTGATTGGACCGGCGGACACGCCGACGCACTGCCGTATGCAACTCGCAGGAGCTGCCATTCGTATCTCGATGGATCATCTGCAGAAAGCCTTTCAGCAGGATGAAGCGATTCACAGCCGGGTACTTGAATTCGTGCAGGTTCAGGCCCATACGTTGAGTCAGGTCGCCGGCTGTCATCGCATCCACGACGCCTCGCAGCGCCTCACCCGCTGGCTCTTGCATGCACAGGACCTTACCGAGTCGTCCGCCATCGACATCACGCAGGAGACCCTGAGTGAGCTGCTGGGGACAAAACGGGTAACGATCGCCGCAGCCGCCGGTGAACTGCAGCGGCAGGGACTTATTGAGTACAGGCGTGGACACATCCACATCCTCAAACGATCAGGTCTGGAAGCTGTTGCGTGTGATTGCTATTCGACCCTCAAGGAACTTCACAAGGGACTCTACAGCTCCTAGCCTGCGCACCACATCTGTGAGCGCATCCCTCGCATGATCTGGTTAACCCTTGTCGAACAAAGAAGACCAAGTCGGGTTAGCAATTTGTTAACCGTCTACGCGCAGAGCTGCTCGTAATCTATGCACATTGAAGGCCTATTCCTCACAAATGTCCGTTGTTTTGGCCTGACACGACAACATTCCCTTGACTACCGTGAAGATTGCAAACCGCCCTATATGACCCTCACAGGCGAGAGCATCGGCCCGGGGATGCGGGGCATGCCTGATCGAAACGGACGTTCACCTCTTTTCCGACGTAAGCGGCCAAGGTAAGCGAGACATAATGCAACTGTGGAAGTGACCCTGCCTACCGCAAACAGCGCAAACTGGAGTCGTGGTCGATGTTGTTTCAGCTTGCTCTCCCAACGATGTATCTGCTGGCTAAGCATTCTTGGCGTTGCACCCGCATTGCGACCTTGTCGAAAATGAACAAGGGGGTCGGCAGCCAATGATCTGAAGCGGCTCACGGACGAAGTCGAGCTTGACAGCATTATTTATTCGCAGGGTGCGCCGAGTAGCCAAGATTGTCTGGCACTTCCGTATTGAGCGGAACCGCAGCATCGTTAGCCAGCAGCCGCAAAGTAATCAAGACTGCCGGAAGCAGGAAGGCGAGCGAGCCGAGCACCCACATGATCACTGCACCTAAGATTTGGTCGTTGAGTGGGTCCGTGTGGAACGGATTGGGTTCGCTCAGGTAAAACGCGTAAACGGGGCGGTCGCAGAACGCCAGAAATGCGGACAGCATCGTGTTTACGACGTCGGCCGAGACTAGGTAAAGGAGAATGCCCCAACCGAGCCGGTGACGCGTCGCGGGCCAGGGTTGAATCAGGCACCACCAGAAGAGCGTGGACGATGCGAGGAAACAAAGGTGTTCCACCGCGTGCCAGTGCTCATGCTCCAGCGCGAAGTCATACGCGCGCGGCACATGCCAGGCGAGAAAAGTGCCATTCATGAGAAGCCATGCCGCGCGCGGCTGTGTGAGCCCGTGCCCAAGACGGCGCATGAGGCGCAAGCGAATCATTGGAGCGACTGCGCGGCGCAAAACGGGAGGAGGTAGCCCGCGCAGGAGTGGAACAACGGGCAAGCCAAGTAAGAGGAGCGGCGGTACGACGGACATGAGGAGCAGATATTCGACCATGTGCGCGCTGAGCAGCGCGCCGGCAAAGCCGTCCATGGGGGAGCCGATCGCGAGCCAGAGAACAGCAAGACCGCCCAGAAAGGACCACAGGCGTGCGACTGTGAATGTGGCCGGGCGTGTTCGCCGAATGAGCCGCCAGCCACGCAGATAAATAACCGCGGTGCACACCACCGAGACCGTCAGCCATACGGGTAGGTGCCACTCGGCGAAGATGGTGTGTGCAGCTTGCAATAGACGGTCAGGGCGCGTGCGTTCTGGGCACGGTCGGCTTACCAGGTGAAGCATCAGCGGTCTGCGTCAGCTGCCTTGAGGCGTCGACTGCCGGCGGCAGATCGTGGTCGCCTCGCAGCGTAGTGAGAAAGCTGACAAGGGCCTTCGTTTCCGAAGGGCTGAGCGCGTTTCAATAGGCGGGCATGTTGCCTCCGCCCTGCAGCACCTGGCGGATCATCTGGTCCTCCGTCTTGCGCGTCCAGACGGAATCCAGCGCCGGTCCGCGCCGGCGCCGACGCCATCCAGCTGATGGCAATTGCGGCATTGCTTGTCCTGCAGCACCAGGGCGCCCTGACGCTCCAGCGGCGTGCGAGCCTGCAGGTACTTCGGTGGAATGGCATCGCTGGTCCAGGCATTCATGACGGGGCTCCACGGCTCCGTGGCGCCCAGCCGAGTAAAGACGCCCAGCACGACCGCGATGACCGCACGGTGAGCACGGCAACAGGACGGCGGCTCCAGTGGCGCTCGCCCTGGCTGGCGAACACCGGCAACATCAGCATCGCCGCGATACCGATGACGGGCGCGACCAGCATGACCGGTGTCTCAATGCCCGGTGGAAGGAAGGCAAGGATCGCGTACACCCAGAGGAAGGCAACGTCGGGCTTGGGCGAATTAGCCAAAAGTCCAAAAGCGTACCATTCCGAAATCTTTAACTGGTTGGCGACGTTGTGGGGCGGAAAGATTCTCTTCACTGCAGCGATGATGTTTGCCGTCGGCTTCCTGTTTCAATTTCGTCTTGCCGGCCTGACAGGCATCATGCTTTCCGTTGCACCCTTCGACTGGCAGCTGGGGAACTCGTACTTCGTCGTAGCGCACCTGCACTATGTACTTCACCGATCAGAACGTGAACAACGGTTGCGGCGGATCTTCCTCCTTCACAACGCATAACCAGGAGTGCTACACCGGCTACTCGCAAGGTTTTGGTCCTTTGGGTTTTGAGTTTCAAACAGCCGACTACGCCGGTTTCGTGCAGTACGAGTGGAAGGTCAACCCGCGGCTGAGTCTCACGCTTGGCCTTCGTTATGAATACGAGCAAACCCCCAAGCCGCAGATTCCAAACACGGCAACACCTCAGTTTGCGCGCGGCTCCACGAACGTCTTTCCGGATAACCGCACCAACATCGGTCCGCGTGTCGGCTTCGCCTGGGACATCTTCGGCAACGGCAAAACAGCCTTTCGCGGCGGGTATAGCGAATTCTTCACCCGGCTGGAGAACTCAACCA
>CAXTFS010000337.1:0-3855 GCA_964243395.1 uncultured Acidobacteriaceae bacterium
CACTTGCGGAACGCGACGTTCAGGTTCACGAGACCCACTCACTCGATGAGGCCATTGAAGGCGCCGATGTGGTCTACGTGACGCGCGTGCAAGGCGAACGCTTCGACTCCGAAGGGGCGTACGAGGCCGTAAAGGATGCCTACGTTCTGAACCTCAAGGTGGCCGACCGGCTCAAACCGGGTGCGGTCATCATGCATGCGCTTCCCCGGCTGAACGAAATCGCACCGGAGGTGGACCTCGATCCGCGTGCCGCCTACTTTCGCCAGGCGCGCAACGGTCTCTATGTCCGCATGGCCCTGCTCGCGTCCTTGCTGCGCTAGGAAATAGTCAAATGGGTCGATGTCAACGGTTTCACTCCGCCGAAAGCTGCATGCGACAATGAGCCTGTTCTATGCTCCGTTCCGTCTTCATCGCGCTCTCCGCTAACCGCCCCCTGCGTTCGTTCTCGGAACGAAACTCGCTTGGCCGTCGTCTGTCCAGCCGTTTTGTTGCGGGACTCGAGGTGCCGGAGGCGATTGGCGTCGTCGGGTAGCTCAACGCGGAGAACATCGACGCCTCGCTCGATTCGCTCGGCGAAAGCGTCCTGCAGGTCTCCCAGGCGCAGGAAAGCGCGGCGGTGTACCACCGTCTGCTCGACGGCATTGCCGCACGCAAGTTGCGCGCCAACGTCAGCGTCAAGCTGACCGCGATGGGCATGGATATCGGTGGCCATGGCGCCGGTCCCATCCTGGCCGAAGGCATCGTTGGCGAGATCGTCGCACACGCGGCCGAGGTCGACAGCTTTGTCCGTATCGACATGGAAGGCTCCGACTACACCGAAGCAACGCTGCAGGTGACCGAGCGCCTGCACAGCCGCTTCCCGGGCCGCGTCGGTGCTGTGCTGCAGGCCTATCTGCATCGCACGGCGAATGATATGGAACGGCTTCTCTCGCAGGGCATTCGCATGCGCCTCTGCAAGGGCGCGTACAAGGAACCACCCACGATCGCCTTCCCCAACAAGGCGGATGTGGACGCGAACTATGTGCGGCTGGCCAAGCGCATGATGTCCAGCGGCGTGTTCTGCGGCATGGCGACACACGACGAGACCATCATCGACACGTTGCGCAACTTCTCACGGACAGAGAAGCTCGACTCGCGAGCGTTTGAGTTCCAGATGCTCTATGGCGTTCGCCGCGATCTGCAGCGTCGACTCGTTTCGGAAGGCTTTGGGATGCGCGTGTACGTGCCCTTCGGCACGGAGTGGTACCCGTACTTCATGCGCCGGCTTGCGGAGCGACCCGCGAACGTGCTGTTTCTTGCCAAAAACCTGCTGAAAAGCTAGCTGTTCTCAAGCGTTTCAAGCTTCGGTCGCGTCTTGGAAAGACTAACGAGAACCTGCGCCATTCACGCCGGGCACGTTGCTGGGCGGCGGCAGCATGGGCTCGACGCGAAGCAGGTGGTCCAGCACGTTCCGCTGTTCATCATTTGTTGGCGTGCCATAGCGTCCTGAATTGAGTGCGGCCACGCGCTGGTTCGGGGGCAGATCCCGCAGCGCACGAAAAGTCCGCGCCACGTTGCGGCGTTGATCGAGGGGTAGGCTTCCAAGCTGTCCCATCGCCCCGCGAACATCGGCGCGCTGATCCGGCGTCAGCCGCTCCATGGCTTCGTTGCGGGCCAGCAAGCGCTGCCGCCGCTCCGGGTTCATTGCGTTCAGCTGCGTCAGACGATCGCGCATGCGCTGCTGCGTGGGTTGCGGCAGGCTCTGGAATCCAGGTTCGCGCTGCAGCGCCTGCTGCTGCTCATCCGGGTTCAGGTTGTTGTGCTGGCTCATCCACTCCGCGATGTGCATGCCCTGGGGACCATGCTTGCCCGGTGCGCGCTGACCGGAGATCTGCGGCTCTGGACGGGTCTCCACCGGTACGGTGGATGGGGGCGGTCTGCGCTCAATGGGAGCCGGTGCCTGTTGCTGTAGTGCACGGCCTGCGCTCGAAGCGGAAAGGATGGCAGACGCGCCGCAGGCTGGCACCACGCCGGGAGACACCAGCAGACACAAGCCCGCCCCTGCCCGAAGGAGGAGCCGGGTAGCGGAGCGACTTGTGTTCCGTCTTCTCATCATTGGGTGTGCTGCGTCTGTCTCCGCACACTCACCTTTCCTACGTGTCCGCCCGGCGAGGGGCTACATGCCTCGAAGTTAGATTGTGCGTGCGCGAGTGCCATCATAACCCGCGCCGCTACCGGATCGGAATGCACGACGGAACGCTCAGCTTTGCGGCTGAGCGCTGTCACCATCGGCTCCGGTCTCGTCCAGGATGTCCATCTGTTGCAGCGCCTGGGCGTTGTTGTCATAGATCTTGAGGTCGTTCACCACCGGAGAAGAAACCATTGGTTTCGAAGCCCACTGGTGGCCGATCACACCGGCTACCGTCCCACCACCCAGCAGCAAAGCAAAGACCAGCGCACCGGCGAGTGCCGGGCGCAGCCCACGCCCTGTGCTGAAGCGCAGAAAGTCCGAGAGCCGGGACCACAGACTTTCGGGTGCAGCGGCCTGCGCCTCGCGCAGCCGGGCATGCAGCCGCGAGTCGAAGTAAGCGGATGGTTCCGGCGCCTGCCAGTCGTCCATCATGGCCCAGGTGGCCCGTAGTTCGTTCAGCTCCTGCCGGCACTCCGGGCACGCGGCCAGGTGTGCAGCCATATCCGGCGCTACCTGCGATGAAGCACCGTCGGACGATCCCAACAGCAGGTCGGGAAGAGCGTCGCGGCAGATCTTGCACTCGTTGCTTGTCATTTTCATGGCCCCCATTTCTTGTCGGTGGCTCCCTTGTTTAAGCCGGTCTCGCCGGCCATCCAGTCATTCCGTACCTGCTTTGCCATGGCAGTCGTAGCGTTCTTGCGGCCGTCGCGTTTCGGGAAGAGAACCATGGCTAGAGGAACTCCTTCAGCTTCTCCCGCAGTGTCTGGTACGCGCGAAAAAGGAGCGATTTGGTGGCGGACTCGGACAGCTTCAGCACCTCGCCGATGCTCTTGTAGTCGAGCCCCTCATATTTGTGCATCAGAACGGCCGTTCGCTGCCGCTCCGGCAGAGACATCACATGCTCCCGGATCGCATTCATGCGCTCCTGCCGCAGCAGGTTCGCCTCCGCCCCGGGCGTCGCATCCGGAAGATCCGGCGTGGTGCCCGTATCGGAGTCCGGCTCGTCCAGATGAATCGTCTGAGCCGTCCGCTCGTACTTCGTGTCGCGGGCGTGGTTGACCCCGAGGTTGGTCGCGATCCGGTACAACCAGGTGCTGAACCGCGCCTCGGCCCGGTACGTCTCCCGGGAGCGATACACGCGCAGAAACACCTCCTGGGCGAGCTCCTCCGCTACGGCCTGGTTGTGCACCATCCGGAACATGAAGTGAATGATCGGTTTGCGGTACTTGGCCAGCAGGATGTCGAACGCATCCATGTTGCCTGCCTTCAACTCCAGCATCACCTCGGCATCGGTCAGGGAGCTGAAATCCCCCCGTGCGACCGCCGCGTGCCGCTGGGCGATCGCCTCCGGGCTCAGGTCCACCGGGGCCTGCGGGCTTTCCGCCCGGCCGCTGCGAAGACCGCCACCAAAGAATCCGGGATGTACCGCCGCTGTTCCCATATCGTCCTCAACCCGCAATGGGTCAGGAGGTTGCGCGTCCACGCCGTCCTCATGCGGCTTCTTGGGGGCGGTGGTCACGACCGCACGCGGATCAGGGTTCATCAGCCCGTTATTGTACCGTTTGTGGGAGAGCCCCCGCTCACCGTCGGTAACACCCCGGGGCGGCCGACCTGCCCCAACAGCCAGGCAGCCGAACAACCCCACCCGCCGCCGCACCGGTGATAAACTGCTCAAAGTCGTCAGG
>CAXTFS010000338.1:0-3851 GCA_964243395.1 uncultured Acidobacteriaceae bacterium
AGCCAACCGGCATCATCCACCGCGTCGAATGTGATCGAGCAGGCCGAGAACGATCCGGAGACGCCTTCGGAGTCAGTCGAGGATTAGCGGGGACTCCGGAAACGTCTTCCTAGCGCTGCGGTCCGCGATGCCATCCCGCGTTCCCACTACACTGGGAGAGCCATGTCCGAACACGAAGCCAAGCCGCTGCCCTATATCGACCTTCTCGTCCCACCCGCGCCCAACATGGTGCGCGTGACCTTTCAGCCGGAGAACAAGACCGTCGAGTTCCCCTTCGGCACCCTGCCCTACGACGGCCACGGCGAACCGATGAGCTTCCTTGATGTCGCCGAGAACTACGGCATCTTCCTGGACCACGCCTGCGGCGGTGTGTGCGCCTGCACAACCTGCCACCTGCATGTGCTTCAGGGCATCAAGACCATCTCCGAAGCCGAGGAGAAGGAGCTTGACCGCATGGACCTCGCGCCGGGGCTGCAACTGAACTCGCGCCTTGGCTGCCAGGCCGTCATCGAAAAGCCCGGGACCTACACCGTGGAGATTCCCTCCTGGAACAAAAATTACGTGCAGGAAGGCAAGCCGGTAAGCCCGAAGTAGCTCTTAGCTCTTAGCCAGAAGCTAACAGCTAGAAGCTAGGCCATTCCAGCAGCGAATGGTGCCTCGTCTCCGGCAGCAGCGTCAAGGTGAGTTCGTGCTTGTCGCGCAGCACCGAGAGCGTGATCGGGTGGCCCTTGGAGGCGCGCAGCCGCTTGGTCCAATCGGCCGGCGTGTGCAAGGCCATCAGGTCGGCGCGCACCACAACATCACCTGCGTGCAGGCCGGCCTGGGCGGCCGGGCTGTTCGCCGCTACGGAGTGCACCAGAAGCCCGGTTCCCGGGGGGGCGCCAAAGAAGCTGGCCAGCTGCGGCTCCATGGCGTCGAGCACCATGCCGGTCGGCGAGCCGGTATGCAGCATGGAGCCGATAAAGCTCTGCCCCCGCATTGGACCTGCCGGCAAATTCGCGCTGGGCTGCGGCTCCGGAGCCGTCTCGGCGGGATGATTGTCGCCGCTCCCCATGGGAACGGCATCCGGCTCCGAGCCGCTAATCATCGGACTAATTGCGCTGGTTGGCGGCGGATCGCTCGCGGCCAGCCGCGCCATCGCCGCCCGCGCCACGGCATCGCGATCGCCCAACTGTGCGCTTAGCGTCATCAGGTGACCGCTGCGCAGGACGCCCAGCGCCACCTGGACTCCGGCTCCGGCGTCATGAATCATGCGCCGCAGCGCCTCCGCCCCGGCGATGGCCTGACCATTCAGGCTCAGAATGATGTCCCGTGGCCGAAGACCAGCCTGCCCGGCCGGCCCATCATGATCCACCATGACGACTTCCACTCCGCGACCCTTGGGCTTGGGCGGACCCCCCGGGTCCTCGGGCAGATCGTGGAATTCAATGCCCAGGTAGCCCTGCGACCGGCCGCCCACGCTGCCGTGGACACCCAGCCCGTGCGTGCCTGTCGCGTAGGCGGTCGACCCGTCACGCGCCGTGCGCCTGGCTGACGCCGAGGACACCGATGCCGCGCAGAGAACCAGCAGCGCGCTGCCGGTCAGCCATGCCCGGGCCGTCTTGTTGCGGTGAGCGAGATCCATGGGTCGCCCCTACTCGATGTCCGAGGCGGTCTGCAGCGCCTGGAACGACGCATTGCGGATCGCCGGACTGGTGTCCTCGGTCGAGACAGACCGCAGGGCCTGGCGCACGCTGGAGTCCGCCCCGACCGGCGAAAGCATGGAGATCGCCTGCGCCCGCACATCCGCGCTGTGGTCGTGCATCAACGCCTCAAGCAGGCCGTTGCGCACATGCTCGTCCTCGGCCACATAGGGCTGCAGGCCGTTCAGCGCCTGCAGACGCACGGCGGCACTGCGGTCATTACGCAGGCTGCTCAGCAGCACGGTGCGAATATTGCTGTCGGCACTGCCCGGCTCGCTGCCTGCGCAGGCATGGCCGGCGCGGCACTCATCGGCCAGCAGCGCCACGGACTGCGCATGCGCCTGGTTGGTGGTGGCCAGCTGCGTGCCCAGCATCAGCAGCTTGCGGATCTCCGGATCGTCCAAGGAGCCTTGCACGGTCTCGGGAACCAGGCGGTTGTAGTCCACCTGCACCAGCTCCGAGTTCGGCGTCTGGCGGATGCCCGAAACTCCGGCCACCGCGCCCTGCGCCGGGTGCGACAGGATCACCGGACGCGGCAGCTGCGGCGTGTGCGCCACCTGGTAGCGCGTCAATCCCGTACCCCCGATAAAGCCCATGCCCAGCAGCAGCGTGGTCAGCGCGGGCGCGCCC
This sequence comes from uncultured Acidobacteriaceae bacterium, assembly GCA_964243395.1. GTDB lineage: Bacteria > Acidobacteriota > Terriglobia > Terriglobales > Acidobacteriaceae > Granulicella. The sequence continues at coordinate 2,313 of CAXTFS010000338.1, forward strand.
TTTACATAGCCCAGCCAGCGGAAGGTATTGCCCCAGAAGCGCTGCGCAAACGACCGCGCGGGCATGGCATCAAGCGCCTCGTCGAGCCGCATACGTGAGGCGGCCAGCAGGTTCGGCGAGGGCTCGGCGACCGCCTCGAGCGACATGGTCTCGCCGAGCGCCAGGTAGGCGTTCCACTCCCGGCGGCATTCTTCGCAGGTACCAAGATGCTGCTCCAGCGGCAGTTGCAGCTCGTCGGGCAGTTCTCCGTACTGCGCCAGCACGATATTTCCTTGCCAGTCTTCACAGCGCATCTTCATCAACCTCGTGTGGCCTCTCAAAAGGTGGTGCATTTTGCGGGTCGTGATGCCCGCTTGGTCTTGCAATTGCAGCTTCTTGTCCAATGCAGCTTCTTGTCTTGTTACCGTACCTCGGCGAGCCGCGCCCGCAGCTTGCGGGTTGCGCGGAAGAGCGTGTTTTTAGCGGTCTCTTCCGTCGTCGACAGCATTTCGCCGATGGTGCGCAGCTTCAAGCCCTGATAGTGCTTCAGCTCAAACACGGTGCGCTCGCGGGGGGTCAGCTCGCCCAGCGCGCTCTGGATGGCCGCGTTCTGGTTTTTGCGCTCCAGCTCCCGTGCCGGGTTCGCGCCGGAGCGGTCATCCTGCACGTTGGCCATCAGGTCCATCTCTTCGCCACCGGCGTCGAGCACTGTCCCGGGATCTTCCCGGCGGCTCTTGCGGCGGCGCAGCTGGTCCAGGCACAGGTTGGTCACAATCCGGTAAAGCCATGTGTAAAACGAACACTCGAAGCGGAAGTTCGCCAGGTGCCGATAAGCCTTGATAAAGGCCTCCTGGTGCACATCCTGCGCGTCCTCCTCGTTGCCGAGCATGTGCAGTGCCAGCCGCAAAACACTGCGGTCGTAGCGGCGTACCAGCGTGTCGAATGCCGTACGCTCGCCGCCCTGGGCCGCGCGGATGAGCTCGTCATCCTCGGCACGCTGCTGTGCCCGGGCTTCCATCTCCTGCGGCGACAATTTGGTGCGGCCGCCGGACTGCGCGGCAGAGCGAAGCCCTTCTTTGGGCACGGCCGGGACGGCTGCATCAGCCACCGGACCCGTCCCGGACGTCTGCTGCAGACCAAGCGCAAAGGGGCTGATACGGCGGCGAGGGGTTTCGCCGGGGAGGACGATCGCTGGGGAAAAACTCATGCTCGTAGCTGACTCCGGAGTCAACGTATGCTTACACCCCGGTAGACGTTCCGGGCAAACGGAACGTGAGCGTCGGGCGGTGTCATCTTCAATTGCCTAACCTGGTACGCTGCCTGCTAACATAGCTTAGCTAAGGAGAACGGTGATGATCACAGCGACGATGTTCGAGGCCAAGACAAAGCTTTCGGAACTGGTGAAGCAGGTGCAGGCGGGCGAAACCGTCATCATCACCTCCGGCCGCGAGAAGACCCCCGTCGCCCGCCTTCAAGCTGTGCAGCCCCCGCGCAAGGTGCAACGGCTCGGTGTCTTGGAGACTCCGGGCTTTGTACTCGGTGATGCTTTCTGGGAACCCC
>CAXTFS010000339.1:0-3847 GCA_964243395.1 uncultured Acidobacteriaceae bacterium
TCGGCGCTTCGTTGAAGCTGTTCCCGTTTGTACTCTTCGGACTCTTCCTATCTCGCCGGCAATGGAAGCATGTGCTCCTTGGCGCATCGGTCTTCCTGGCCGTGTCGTTGCTTTCTTTGGCGATCGTCGGCCCAACGATCGCTGCTGCTTACCGCGGCATTCGGCTTGGTATGCAGAACTTCCAGCTGGTTTACATGGGCATGTGGCACCCGGCGGAAAATGGCGTAGACCATTCCCTGTTCGCGCTGTACAAGTGGATTGCCTTCACCTTCTTCCATCACGGCCGCTTCTTCACGCAGTCTCTCACCGTCTTTCTGGCGTTGAGCGTGACCGGTGGTCTGGCGCTGTACGTGTTCCACATTCGCTTTTTGCCACTACTCAACCAGGTCCTGATTCTGACGATTGCGTCCATCTACTTCACCCCCTTTTCCGGGGATGGCACGCTGGTTCACCTGTACTATCCCACCGCCATGCTGCTGCTACTGGGCGTTCGCGCGGACCGCGATCGCGTCGTGATCCCCGGCCTGCGCTTTGTGCTCGGCTGTCTCGTGTTCATCCTCTCCTTCGAGAGCTTCCTCATTCACCACGAACGTTTTATCGGTCCCGTTAAAGGCATGGCGATCGGCCTTCTGCTGCTCGCGGCCCTGCGTTACCCATTCGGACCACCGCTGGCTGAGACCCGCAGCGAAACGATCCTCTCGGAACCGGAAACAGCCTGGGCCGTCCCACGGCATGGGTGTGCGACGGAGCTTTCTTTCCGCGCCTAGTCACCACGTCACCTCCCTCTGAGGCAACTTACCGCTACGGCACTGGTGCTCTTCCTTATCGTGCGTGGCGAAGAGCAGCAGCATCGGCGGCCGGGTCTGGCTCTGCTTCTTTGTACCGCGGTGGCGTATGACATGCTCGCCGGCAGTCACATCCTTGGCATCCCTTCGCGTGCTGCGGACAGGCCAGTATGACGTGCAGGAGCTCGGCACATTGGCTGGCCCGGGACGGCTACGCTTGTGGAAGGCGCATCGGCGCTAGTTCGCATGCCTCTCCGCATCGCATCGCCGTTGATCTCCCTGGGCCTCGTTCCCAGGTTTGCCGTCCTCGGCGCCGCTGCTGCCTTACACTCGACGGAATGAACCGACAGGCGATCCGCGTTGTTCTCGCCATCCAAATTGCCGCGGCTGCGCTTTGTTTTGCCGTGGAAGCAGTCTGCAAGTTTGCCCTTCACCTCGGACGCCCCTATGACCGGCCCATCATCCTGAACGATGGGGATTTCTTCCCTGATTTTTCGATGTGGATCCCTCGTTACGATCAGTTCCACAGTCGCGGCTTCTTTCGCGAAGGGCTTCCCCTGTATATGTATCCGGCGCCGGCGGCGCTGCTATATGAGCCCTTTGCGCCGTGGGGTGTGCACCGCACGATCGTGTTTGTAGTGGCGCTGTTTGTCTGCCTTGGCATCGCCGCTGCCCTGTTTGCACGCGGCCTGACGCTGCGCGGTATGCCGGCGAAACAGGCGGCGCTGGTGGTCTCGCTGGGCGTGCTGCTGTCCTATCCGATCTGGTTCGAGATCGAGCGCGGCAACATCGAGTTGTTCATCTGGTGCATCGCGGCGGCCGGTGTGTGGGCGTTCTATCGCGGCCGGGGGTATTCGGCCGCGGCGTGCTTCGGCATCATCGGGGCGATCAAGCTATACCCCGCGATCTATCTGGGTCTGCTGATTCCACGCAGGCAGTACAAGCAGATTGCCTTTGGCCTGGGCGTGCTGGTCGTTGTCACCGCGGCGGCGCTGTGGCTGCTTTGCCCGGATGTGCCGTATACGATCCTGCACATCCGAATCGGGCTCGCACAGTTCAGGGTGTATGTGACGCAGCACTACATCCCGGACCTGGTGGGCTTCGATCATTCGCTGTTCGCCCTGTACAAGCGCTTCGCCCACCCCTCCGATGCGCAGCTGGTCCGCGCCTCGCGGGTGTACACGCCGTTGATCGGCCTCTTTGGCCTGGGAGCCTATGTCTTCCGCATCCGCTTTATGCCGATGGTCAACCAGGTCACCGCGCTGACCGCCGCGATGGTGTGCTTTTCGCCCGTGTCGTTCGACTACACGCTGCTTCATCTCTACACACCGCTTTGCCTGCTGCTCCTGGTGCTGCCGGCGCGTGGCCTGGGGCGTGTGCAACTGGTCGTTCTGTCCCTGCTGGCCCTCTCGGTGTCGTTCATGACGGAGTTCATCAGCACCGCGCAGCCGTGGGAGGGTCAGATCAAAGCCGTGCTCCTTCTGAGCCTGTTTGTGGTCAGCATCGTGTACCCGATCACGGCCGCGACAACAGAAACGGTCGAGGAGCAACGAACGCAGCTGGCGTAGTCAGGCGCCGGCTCATGCCGCTTAGCGCAGCTTGAACGCACGCACGAAGAATTGCACCGCCATGGCGTCCACCTGACGATGCGTTGCCTCGCGGTCTACCCCCGCGGGATCGGTGCAGTACTGCGGCAGCGTCTGCACCCCGGCGGGCAGGCAATCGGCAAGAAAGGTGTAGTGGCTCACACCGGGCAGCACGGTCTCCCGCGCGCCACGCACGTACTGCCGAATCAGGCTCGCGTTGGTCGCTGCGGGCGCGATGGGATCGGCGCTGCCCACCACGACTTCAACCGGCAGGCGCATGGCTTTAAGGCTCTCCGGCGTGAGCGTGAAGCCCAACGCCGGTGCGATCCCGAACACCGCACGCACGCGCGGATCGCGGAAGCTGTCCGCGGAACGTGCCAGGCTCTCGCCGCTGGTCTTGCGCACCGCGGCAAGGATCTCATCCGGACTGCCCAGATCGTGCGCCTCGGGCACCTGGCACACGGGATCGCTGCCGGGCTTATGACACAGATCGGTCAATGCGCTGACGTCCGTGCGTGCGCCACCAAGTTCCATGGCCGTGTATCCGCCTAACGAGAAGCCCGCGGCACCGATGCGGTCGTGATCAATGTGTGGGCCGAGCTCCGGGTCAGCGAGCAAACCGTCGAGCACCTCGCTCAGATCGGTCGCACGCTCCCACCACAGCGCGAAACCCTCCTGCGTGTAGTGCTCGTGGGCGTTGTTGCCGGGGTGATCGATCGCAGCGGCCATGAACCCCGCACGGGCCAGCGCCGTGCCCAGCCACGCCATCTGCTCGGCGGATCCGCCTGTGCCATGCGAGATCAGGATCAGCGGCAACTTGTTCAACGCCGGAGCAAAGGCGGCATGCGGCATGGCAGAACCCGCGCTGAACAAGGGCGCGTCCGGAGGTCCAATGACCTGCGGTGTTTCGATCGCGCTCTCCACGGCTGGATACCAGACCGTGGTGCGGAATACGTGATCCGGAGCACCGCGCCAGTTGCGTCGTTGGGTAGGTTGAATGCCCCGGGTGACCAGGCCCACCTTGCCGTCCGCGGGGAGCGGTCCGCCCTTCTGCGCGAAGGCCCAACAGTTCACCAGATTCACCGAAACAATCAGCGCTGCGCGCACCAGGGATCCTGCCGTCGCTCTCATAACTTCAACTTACTAGAAGTAGAGCGGAACGCCACAGCCTGCCTTGTGATCTCGAATTATGTCCAGTACAGGACACGAGCCATGGGCAACACGTCAGCAATCGCAGACTCGAACCACGCACGCATGGCACGCATGGGATCCTTCGGGTACACGTACTTGAAGCCACCGAATTTATTGCGCTTCTGCGTGCGCGCTTCTTCGCGTAGATCCAGCAATGTTTTGGGATACCAGCTCAGCAGCACTTCCTTTGAGCCTGGCGTAAAGCGATGCGTGATCAGTTCAACGGTGAGATCGACCTGCTCTACCCCAGCCAGTGCGGTTGAGACAGCGTCCAGCAACCCGCGA
>CAXTFS010000340.1:0-3847 GCA_964243395.1 uncultured Acidobacteriaceae bacterium
CGACCCCGGACGCCCGTACGACGAGATCTGCAGCGCCGCCGGTCCGCTCACGCCGCGGTGCGTGATCAGGAGCTTCTCGCGAAAGGTGGGCGCCGCCTGACCGCGGTTGCGCGCCGCTGGCTTTCCCTTTCCCTTGCCTGTGGCCGTAGATGGCGCTTCAGTTGTCGCCGCGACGACCTCCATGGATAGGCCGGCCAGGTCGTTCCACCGCCCGAGTTCCTCCGGGGCGAACGTCAGCGGCACAAGCGCAGGGCGCGGGTCCACCACGCGATGCCCCCACTGCCGCGCCACGTCATAGCCAAACCCGGTGGCGCCCATCCTGGGGATCGCGAGCCCGCCGGAGGCGATGACCAGCGTGGTGCAAACGAAACGTCCGACGCTGGTTTCGACGGTAAAACGTGCCGTGTTCCCGTCGCCGGCGGGCGTGTTGCGCTCTACGCCCAGGATGCGCACGCCGCAGCGCAGATCGACGCCGGCCTCGGCGCATTCCTGCTCCAGCAGCGTGACGATCCGCCGCGCTGAGTCGTCGCAGAACAGCTGGCCGAGTGTTTTTTCGTGGAAGCGGACACCGTGCTTTTCGACCAGCGCAATCATGTCGGCCGGGGTGAAGCGGGCGAGCGCTGAGCGGGCAAAGTGCGGGTTTTCGCTGAGGAAGTTCTCCGCGCGGGTGTCCGTGTTGGTGAAGTTGCAGCGCCCGCCGCCGGAGATCAGGATCTTGCGCCCGGGGCGGTCGCCGTGATCGAGCAGAAGAACGCGCCGCCCGCGCCGCCCAGCCTCAAACGCGCACATCATGCCCGCCGCACCGGCGCCGATCACGATCGTCTCGGCGGCTTGTGCGGGCAGGCTCATGCTCCCAGTCTGTCAAAACTTCGCGCCGGAAACCTTGCCACGGCTATTCCGAGCATCACGGCTGTACGGAAATACCTTCGCCCAGCGCCTCAAACACCAGCATGTAGTCGTTCTGATCGCCCTTGGTGAAGTCGTACTGGCCCACGAAGCGGAAGCCGGCGCGCTCCACTTCGCGGCGGACGACCTCCGGGTTGATGCCGTGATCCGCACCGTTGCCGGGGTGATCCACCACGCCAAAGCGCGCACCGGGCTTGAGCGCGCGATGCAGGTAGCCCAGCAGCACCGGCGGGTGCGCGATTTCGTGGTACACCCGCAGCATCAGCGCTGCGTCGAGCGAGTTCGCTGGAAGTCTGGGGTCGTCCGGTGTGCCCAGCACGGGCGTGATCTGCGGCAGGTGCTCCTTCTGCGCGCGTTCCCCGATACTCTCGACCGCATGCGGATTGATGTCTTCCGCGAGTACGTGACCCGTAGCGCCCACACGTTTGGCCGCTCGTACGCTGAACCAGCCGCCGCCCGCACCGATGTCTGCGATCGTGGAACCGGCGTGCAGGTGCAGCGCGTCCATGACCTTGCCTGTCTGCAGCAGACGGTCACGGTTCGGGTCTTCAAAGATGCTCAGGTCGCCGGTGTAGGGCGTGCTGGTGGGGTGTTGCACCGCGTCACCCGCCTGGGCCGGCGTCTGGGCAAGGCAGGGACGGCTGACAGCAACGCTGAACAGGGCAAGGGCAAGAACGAGCGAGCGGCGCATAGGACGTTGGACGCGCGCTTTGCCCGCGTGGCGTGCCCCGGTTGTGAGCGGATCGAAAATTTGCGGATTTGCAGATTTGCATTCGGAACCGGCCTCCACGACGTATAGGTCAGTGAAAGCGATGGCGATGGACCCCGGCGACTTCCGAAGGCTGGTCGAAACGCACCAGCGCATGGTGTTCTCCATTGCCCTGCGCATTGCGCGCGATCACGGGACGGCCGAGGAGATCGCACAGGATGTGTTTCTGGAGCTGTACCGCTCGTCCGAGCGGCTGACCGGGGAAGACCACACGCGTTTCTGGCTGCGCCGCGTGGCGGTGCATCGCTCCACCGACGCGCTGCGACGCCAGAGCCGGCAGCCGGAGTCGGGCGCCGCGGAGTGGATGGAAGAGCAGCACGGGGGCGCTGCCGGTCGCAGCAACGGCATGGAAGACCGCGTGGTGCACCGGCTCGAAAGCATGGTGGGCAGCCTTCCCGAGGCCATGCGTGTCGCCGTGGTGCTGCGCTACGGTGAGGACATGACGCCGGAGGAGATTGGCGCGATGCTGCGTCAACCGGTGGCGACGGTGAAGAGCAATCTGCAGCGCGGCCTGAAACTGTTGCGCCAAAAAGCGGCGGTCACGATGAAGGAGTATGTGCGATGAACACGGAACGGGAGACGATGGCGAACGACAAAGGGACCGCGGAGCATGCGGAAAATGTCGCGTTCGAGCGACAGCTCGCCGCGGCGTTGGATCGAGTGGATCCGCCGGCCGGCTTTGCGGATCGTGCGGTGGCGCGCGCTGCGGGACTCCGACCCGCGTTGGGAACGAGCTCGGGAGCGAAGATTCTGCCGTTTCGCCGGTGGCAGTGGATGGGTGGGGCGCTTGCCGCAACCGTGCTGCTGGGATCGTTTGCCGTGCAGGATCTGCGCGCGCACCGCGAGCGGGAGAGGCAGCGCGTGCTCGCCACGCAGCAGTTCAGCACGGCCACACGCATCACCGAGCAGGCCATGGAGCACACCCGTGAGCAACTGAAGCGCTCCGGTGTTCTGCAGGACGAGTAACAGGCACGTAGCTTTGCGATCTTGATGACAGGAGTTCCAAATGAAGGCGAATCGTGGGTTGAGGCAGTGGGTATGTGCGGCGTCGCTGGCCATTGTTGTAGTGGTCGCGGCGAACGGCGCAGCCTTCGGGCAGGGGACGACGCCGTTGGTCCAGGATGACCTGTTCAACGGCACCGAGAAGTTTGCCAAGGGCGCGAGCGATGTCACGGAGGTCACCATGGACCCGGACACGCTGGGCCTGGTCGACGGCAAAGATGCCAAGCGGGCCCATGGCATGGTGTTGAACGTCGTCCGTACCTACGAGTACGACAAGCCGGGGATGTATCGCATCGAGGACGTGGAGGAGTTCCGCCGCAAGCTGAACACCGGCGACTGGCACTGCTCGGTGCACACGCGCGACCTGAAGTCAGGAGAAAGCACGGACATCTGCAACCGTCACCGCACCGACGGCCTGATCGAGCAGGCCATCATCACCGTGGAGCCCAAGGAGCTTACGTTTATCCACACCATCAAGCACCCCAGTGACCGGTCCGGCGCTGATCACAAGGGGGATGCGGGTGATGGCTCCACGCTGCTTATGGTTCCGGGCTTCAACATGCCCGGGATGGATGCAAAGATGGCCGCGATGGAGGCGACAATGGCTGCCAAAGGGCCCGAGATGGAGGCCATGGGTGCGGTGATGCAGGCCAGAATGGCGGCGCTGCAACCCGAGATGGAGGCCAGGATGGCGGGATTTGCCGAACGATTTCAGGCGTTGCCGGCCCTTCCGGCGCTCGATACAAAAGAGCTTGAGGACAAGCTAAAAGCGGCACAGAAGCTGGGCACGCCTTAATCGGTCGACCTAGTCCCGTCGCCGGCAGTCACTCACTAACTTACAGGCCCTCCTCTACAGGCCCTCCTCTACAGGCCCTCCTCTACAATCGAAGCCGATGTCGATGGTCTTTGAGGTCGGTGCCGCGCGCGCCGAAGGTGGCCGTCAAGGCGAGCTGCAACTGCCGCACGGCACGGTGCAAACGCCCGTGTTTATGCCCGTTGGCACGGCGGCAACCGTTAAGACTGTGGAGCAGAGTGTTCTGGAGGGACTGGGCCCCCGTGGACGCGGCGCGGAGATCATTCTTGCGAACACGTATCACCTGTATCTGCGGCCCGGGCACGAGCTGATTCAGCGGCTCGGCGGCGTGCAGGGCTTGATGGGCGGGGCCCGGC
>CAXTFS010000341.1:0-3840 GCA_964243395.1 uncultured Acidobacteriaceae bacterium
GGGCGTTTTGCGTTCTAGGGGACGAAGGGTTCCCGTCACGAGCAGGTCCGGTCGGGAAACCTTCTTTTCCACTGTTTGCTCAAGGTTGAACACGTTACGCACAGGGCGTGCACTGCTCGGGGGCGACCAAGCGGTCGCTCTGCCCTACTCTAGAGCTATGGCTGTGCTCTCCATGCCGTTGCCGTCGGGCGATGGCAGCTTACCCTCCTCCGTGCAGACCGAGGTCACCGTGCTGGGCGCGATGCTGCTGGATGCGGTCGCGATCACCGATGCGACGGCCAAGCTGCGGGCGGAAGACTTCGCCCTGGATTCCCACCAGCGTATTTATCGCGTGATCACCGATCTGCTCACGCAGGGCCACGCCGTGGACTACATTACGGTGAGCGATGCGCTGACCAAACGCAAGGAGCTCGATGCGATTGGCGGGCCGGCGTACCTGGCCTACCTGACCGAGGGGATTCCGCGTAACCCGAACATCGAAAGCTATGTCCGGATCGTGAAGGACAAGAGCCTGCTGCGGCAGCTGCTCGGGATCTTTAACGAGGGCATGGCGCAGGCCTCGGACCAGAGCGAAGACGCGACCAAGGTCCTGAACGATGTGGAGGTGCGGCTGGCCGAGGTAGCGGATTCTGCCATTCAGCGAGGCTTTTCGAATATTCCGGAGATTGTCGCGAACTCGTTCGGCTCGATCGATGCGCTGTATGAGCAGGGTCGTGAGGTCACGGGACTGGCGACGCACTACATCGAGTTCGACAAGATGACGTCGGGGCTGCAGAACTCGGAGTTGATCATCATTGCGGCGCGGCCTTCGATGGGCAAGACGGCGTGGGCGATCAACATTGCGCAGAACTGTGCCGTGCGCGATGGCAAGGTGGTCGCGGTGTTCTCGCTCGAAATGGGCAAGGAGAGTCTGCTGCGCCGCATGCTCGCGAGTGAGGCGATGGTGGGCAGCCGCAAGCTGCAGACCGGCTTTATTCCGCGAGAGGACAAGGGCAAGCTGATCGCCGCGCTGGACCGGCTGATGAACTCAAAGATGTTCATCGACGACACCCCAGGCATCACGCTGGCGGAGATGCGAGCCAAGGCGCGGCGGCTGAAGCAGCAGGAGGGCAGGCTCGATCTGATCGTGATCGATTACCTGCAGCTGATGACGGGTTCGAGCACCGGTTCGCAGAAGAAGTTTGAGAATCGTACGCAGGAGGTCAGCTCGATCTCGCGCGGCCTCAAGGGGCTCGCCAAGGAACTGAACATCCCGGTGCTGGCGCTTTCGCAGTTGTCCAGAGGATCGGAGCAGCGTACGGGGGATAAGAAGCCGTTGCTGAGCGATCTGCGCGAGTCCGGATCGATCGAGCAGGATGCTGACGTGGTCGCGTTCATCCATCGCGAGGAGTACTACGACCGCGAGAACGAAGATCTGAAAGGCAAGGCGGAGATCATCATCGCGAAGCAGCGTAATGGCCCCACGGGCTCCTTGCAGATGGCGTACCTTTCCGACTTCACGCGCTTTGAAAACCTGGCGCACGGGGATGAGTTCAGCGGCGAAGCGTACTAGCGCAAAAAGATGGAGGTGCCGAGCCACCGGTTCCGGTCCCGCAGCATCACCGCAGGGCAGCAGGACCTGCAGCCGCCCTCCAGTGTGGTTTATGAAGACAAGGACTGCATGAGGGACAAGTACCCCGCATGCAGTCCATTCTCTTTGTTCAGATGATCCTGGTGGATCCGATGCTTACTCCGTCTCGCCGGGCGTTAGCTTCGGGTTGATCTTCACCGTCTCGCGGCTGTAAGGACGAGGCTGGGCGAGTGCGTCGTTGAGCTGCTTGTCGTAGCCGTAGAGATCGTCGAAGAAGTGCATTGTGCCATCTTCATCGGCGTTGGCGGTCAGGTACGTGATGACCACGGGCAGCTGCGTTTTGAGGTTGACCTGCTTGTTGTTTTTCACGGCGGTGTCAGTGGAACTGGCACCGGAGTCCGGATCGCTGCTGGTGGGCTTCGCACCGGTGTCGGGCTCCGCGTTGGCGGCGGTGTCGTCGTTGTTCAGCGGCTCGCCGAACATGGCCTGATGGATCTTGTCCGCATCCCAGTCGCCCTGGCCCTGCAGGACCCAGTTGGCCATCTTTTCGGCGTCATTCAGGCGCACGCAGCCGTGCGAGCGATCGCGTCGCATGAGATTGAAGAGGTTCATCTCCGGCGTGGAGTGCAGGTAGATGTCGTACTCGTTGGGAAACATGAACTTCACCAGGCCCAGTGAGTTCTTCGGCCCGGGCTTCTGGCGCACGAGGTAGCGCGAGTGCTCGAGATCAGCCTCGGTCCAACCGGTGACGGGCTTGCCACTGGCGTTGGTGACCTCATAGCCGTGGCTTTCCATGTAGCCGCTGCTGGCGTGCTTAAGCAGGTCCTTCTTGACGATGGAGGTCGGTAGATTCCAGTAGGGACGGAAGATGAGGTATTTCATCGTGCGCACGAAGACGGGGGTATCGTGGCCGTCCTTGGCCTGGCCATCGATGACCTTCATCTTGAAGGCGAGATCGCCGCCGGGGTTATAGGTGCGGACGAAGAACTCGGGCAGATTGACGAGCACGCGGGGCTTGACGTAGGGATCGGGCAGCCAGCGCCAGTGCTCCAGCGCATCGCCGATCTGCACGACGCGCGCGCTCATCGGGACGTTGAGAGCATCGATGGTGCCCTGCGAGAGTTTGCCGTCCTCGGCGAGACCGTGGCGTGCCTGGAAGTGTTGCACAGCGGTCGCAACATCCTGCGAGTATTGCGTTCCGTTGGCCTGCACGGTGCCGTCGCCTTCAAGCGCGAGCCGTTGTGCCAGTTGTGCGACCGCGGGGTACGAGCCGCCGACGTTGACCGTCTTGCCCACGGGCGGCAGGGGCTGTCCCGGCTGCGCGCCTTCCTGCTTTGCCAGGTCAAGGTACTTCGGCAGTGCGTCCTCGGTGGACTTGTACATCGGGTTTTGCGGCTCAACGCCGGCCACCACACTGCTCACGTCGTCTGCATCGACAAGCTGCTCATTGAGCAGGGTGGGCAGATCGAAGGCCGCGCGCTTGGCAGGCACGTCTATGTCGAAGTTGAGTGACTGCGGGTTAATGCGGCCGAGGTGCAGATCATCGAGGTAGCGGATGGTGGCGACGGTCATCGCAACGTCGAACTGGGCAATAGCGTTCTGGTCGCCATGGCCGCCGGCGAGCGTGCCGACGTGATCCGCCCAGCGCGGGCCGTCGTAGTCGTCGGGGTTCAGGCCCTTTTTGTCGGCCTCGGCGAACAGCTGGATCAGCGTCTGTGTCTGCGCGGTGGGCTTGCCATCGCGTGTCCAGGCGAGCTCCCAGTCGCGATCGGCGTAGAACTGCTGCACCAGCGGCTGGTCCACCGCGTAGTCGCTCAGCTTGAGCAGGGTGAGCTGCGGTGAGCCAACGACACCCTGCAGATTGTTGCTGTACTCCGTCGTGTTGGGCTTCGACTTTGACCGGCGATGGTGGAACAGGCTCGCGAGATCAAAGCTGTGACCCCTGCAGCCAACCATTGGCAACAGCAGCGTGGCGCTGAGCAGGGCGGCAGAGGTGCGGCGGTGCAGAAAAGGGGAGGTTGCAATCTGAAACATGGTGCGGCGATGCGTCATCACGGCGTTTTGGAGCCTCGGTCCCCTGGGGAAAGTGCCTGGTGGATCAGCTTTTGAGATGCAGCTATGCTGTCATGCCGGTGGGTTCGGAGCCAGTACAAATGGGGGAGTGGGCCTGCAACGAACCTTGTATGGGTCACGGGGTGTGTTGCGGGGTGAGTCACGTGGGACTGGAGGCGCATCAACCGGCGATCACCGCACGCATCGAGGTCCAGCAC
>CAXTFS010000342.1:0-3830 GCA_964243395.1 uncultured Acidobacteriaceae bacterium
ATGCCGGTCTCCAGGGGGCGGTCTCCAGCGGTCGGTCGCCAGCGGGCGGTCGCCAGCGGCTGGTCGTCAGCGGCTGGTCGTCAGCGGCTGGTCACGGGGGGTGTGCATGGTGGGCGCCGCCGCCAGCAGACCCAGCGTGTACGGGTGCTGCGGCCGGGTGAGTATCTCAACGGTCGGCCCGGACTCCACGATCTCGCCGTGACGCATCACCGCGATCCGGTCCGCAATCTGCCCCACAACCGCCAGATCGTGCGAGATAAACAGCATGCCCAGCCCATGCTGCGCGCGCAGGCGCCGCAACAGTGCCAGGATCTGCGCCTGCACGGTGACATCAAGCGCGGTGGTGGGCTCGTCGGCGATCAGCAGCCGCGGCCGGTTGATCAGCGCCATGGCAATCACGATGCGTTGCCGCTGCCCTCCCGAAAACTGGTGTGGGTAGTCGCCCAAACGGCGCTCCGGATCCGGCAGCGCCACCTCATGCAGCACCTCCAGCACCCGGGCGCGAACCGCCCCTTTGCCTGTCTTCGGCGCGTGCGCCAGCACCGCCTCGCCCACCTGCCTTCCAATCGTCAGAACAGGATTCAGCGCCGTCATGGGCTCCTGAAAGATCATGGCCAGCGACCGTCCGCGATGCGCCCGCATGCCTTCTTCCGGCAAGCGCAGCAGATCCTCACTGCCGCTGCCATCCCCTCTGGTGAGAACAATTTGCCCGTTGACCGTCGCCTCGGGTGGAAGCAGCCGCAGGATCGCCAGCGAGGTAGCCGACTTGCCCGAACCCGACTCGCCGACCAGTCCCAGCGTCTCCCCCGGACCGATCTCCAACGAAATTCCCCGAACCGCCTCATGCGATCCGAACGCAACCCGCAGATCGCGCACCTGGAGCAGCGAAGGGCTCGGCTGGGAGGGATCTTGGGCCATCTCCCGAGCATATCGAAGTCGCACTCGCCAAGCGGCCCGACAGACCGGCTAAGGAACGACCGTAAGCCGGCGCCAGGGGCTCAGCGCGGTGGTGCCTCCCTCGGCGACCGACCAGATCCGCCAGCGAAACTCGCCGCCCGGGCGCATGAAGTTCGCGGTCACGCGCACCTGCAGCCGCGGTTCCCGGTCGGGCACGTAGACCAGATGTGTCCCGCTCCAGCCGGCGGCGGTGTGGGCCTGCCATTCGACGACCAGGAGACCCGCATCGCCAGCATCGTCCCACCAAAGATCCGGAACCGCCGCGCGGGTGTCTCCGTCCCGGGGCGACGCCTGCCGGATGGCAGACACCGCCTTCACCTGTTCCGGCGGAATGCCATGGGCGTACAGACCCAACGCATGGTCGCCTTCCCCCACGGCGTCTGCAGCGGAGTTTCCGGTGACCTGCAACACGCGCCAGCGCCGGTCCGTGCCCTTGCGCAGCACCACCAGTGAGTGCAGCACGCCAAAGGCCGCAGGAGAATCGGCAATCACGCGCAGGCTCACGATCGCAAGGCGATCATTCGCCCGGGCGGATAGAATCTCAGTGCTGAGGCCCAGCCCGGTCAGCACCTCCCGCGCGATTGGCCCAAGCGCCTCGATCTGCGCGGGCAGGGCTGCAAATTGCGCCATCTCCGGGTCGGCCAGGGTGCCCAGCGGAACTCCACTCAACACGTCACCCACAGCGCTGACCGCAATGGTGGCAGGCGCTTCCGCCTCTTGCGGCGTTCCCTGACGAGGCCAGTGGCCGCGCTCGTCGATCCGCTCCTGCAGCCAGACAATCAACGCGCGCGCTTCCGCTGGATGAGGCGCAACGGCGAGGATAGCCCAGTGCCGTGCCAGGGCGGCCTCTCCGCTGAGTGCGTCCTCCTCTGAGGCGGCTTTGCCCAGCTGTGCGATCGCGACACGTCCGAGCGATGCCTGCACCCGTGAGGACGCAAGTTCCCCCACAACAACATCCGGCAAGGCACGCGCGGCAGCCGCCCGTTCAAGCCGGTCACCCAGGTCGACCGCGCTCACGGCGACGGTCTGCAGATTCAAGCCACCAAACGCGTTGCGCAGTTGTCGTACCCAGTTCTCCCAATCCGCGCCAAGCACCGCGGGCTCGAACGGCGGCAACGAAGGTTTCGGATCGCCTGCCGTCGCGATCGTGCTGAGGGTGTGGCCGAAGCTGCCGGCCGTCTGTCCGACGGACCCCACGGTCTGCTCGCCCATCGTGGACGGCAGCGAACTCGGGTTCCCGCCGTAGCTGCCGGCCGTTTGCCCGACGGTCCCGGCGGTCTGGCCGAAGCTGCCGGCGCTCTGCTCGTGGTACTTTGCGCGGATCTGGTCGGCGGTCAACTGCGGCGGCGGCGCAGGCCGCACGACCCAAACCACCAGCCGGCCGTGCTGCAATGGCTGCATAGGCTCCGCCCTCTGCGCAGCGCCGCTGCTCAGATCCGCCCTTTGCGCAGCGCCGCTGCTCAGGGAAACCAGCGGCATCGTCAGCATCGCTACAACCAGTCGCAGGACACGCATGCTCCACCTCGCCGGTGAAGAGACCCAGTCAGTCTACGCGGCACCTCGCGTCCCGGCGCCGCTTTCTCCGTTCAGCGGTTGGACGAAGTCCGGCGCAGGAAGTGGTACACGCGCACGTCCTGCGACCCTACCCTGCACCGCTTCATCCAATCCGTATGAACGCCCCGCTCCGCCTGTCCGTACTTGACCAGTCGCCGGTGTCCGCCGGGTCCACGCCGACCGAGGCACTCAACCATTCCCTCGAGCTCGCGCAGCACGCCGATCGTCTTGGGTACACACGGCTCTGGTACTCCGAGCACCATGCCATGCAGATGCTCGCCTGCACCGCGCCGGAGATCCTGATCGGCCGGGCCGCGGCGGCGACCCGGCGTATCCGCGTGGGTTCGGGTGGCGTCATGCTGCCGCACTACTCGGCGTTCAAGGTAGCCGAGGTCTTTCGCACCCTGCACGCCATGTTCCCCGACCGCATCGACCTGGGTATTGGCCGCGCGCCCGGTGGCGGACAGCTCGAAAGCTACGCGCTGCGCCGTACCCGGCAGGGTCCACAGCCGGATGACTTTCCGCAGCAGCTCGCGGAGCTGGGGGCCTACCTGCACCCCGAGCGCTTTGCGCAGCTTGGCCCGGATCACCCTTTTCGCAATGTTCTGGTCGCGCCCGCTGCTCCCGGTGCGCCGGATGTCTGGCTGCTCGGGTCGTCGATGTGGTCAGCCGTGACGGCCGCCGCCGAGGGCCTGCCGTATGCCTTTGCGCACTTCTTCTCCGCCCAGGGGACGCGCCAGGCGATCGAGTACTACCAACGCAACTTCCAGCCTTCCCGCTTCAGCGACCCGCAAGCGCGCCAGCGGCCCGAAGCCACGCTGGCCATCGGCGTGATCTGCGCGCCGACGCAGGAGGAAGCTGACTTCCTGCACAGCTCCGTTCGTCTGCTGCAGCGGCGCATCCGCAACGGTGATCGCGGACCCGTGGCTTCGCCCGAAGAGGCCCTGCGTGAGCTCGGCGCCCCGCCGCTGGCGCCCAATCCGCTGCTCTCTTTCACGGCCGGCAGCTTTGACGAGCCGGACGAGGAGTGGCCACGCTACATCGTGGGCACACCGGACCGCGTGGCTGCCCGCCTGCGCGACATGGCCAACGACCTCGGGGTCCGCGAGCTCATCGTGAACACCATCACGCACTCGCACCAGGCCCGTCTGCGCTCGTACACTCTGCTTGCCGACGCCATGGGGCTGAACTCGATCGGGTACCAGACCCAAGACCAGACCCAAGACCAGACTCAAGACCGGATCCAAGACCGGATCCAAGAGGCGATCGAGCAGGCAGCCTGAGTCCAACCGAGCACCCGGCAGGTAGAGGAAGGATCC
>CAXTFS010000343.1:0-3825 GCA_964243395.1 uncultured Acidobacteriaceae bacterium
GGGTTCGTCGTTGGTCCATCAAGGTTGTCGAAGCTGATGCGCGCAAAGAAATGATCGGTCGCCCCAACGCTGTAGTCCAGGCGCAGTGAGAACTGGTCTGCGTCCGTGGCCACCTTGGACGAGGTCGCATAGGTGTTCGCGCTGAACGTACCTTGTGGGTAGTTGGGCAGCGGATAGCGTGCCAGCACGGCGGCAATGGCCGGCGTTACGGGGATAGCCAGCGTGTCTCCCGGGTACGCCGTTGTGTCGATGCCCGCACGCTGCTGCACCGTTGGAACAGAGAACACCTGCGTGGTGCCAAGCACCTGCCGAAAGCCTTGATACTCGAAGAAATAGGCGAGCTTCGCTTGCCGAGGCAGCGAGATGGGTACGGGTCCCCCGTTCGTAAGACCGAACTCGTTGCGCTTGAACGGCGGGATTCGCCCCGGGTTCGCCGGCGAGGCGAAATCAAAGTAATTGCGCGCATCCAGCGCCGAATTACGCAGAAACTCAAAGATGGAACCGTGAAAGCTATCGGTCCCCGAACGCGTGACAAGGTTGGTATAGCCCGAGGCACCACGACCGATCTCGGCAGGCATCACGCCGGAGAGCGATTGCAACTCAAGTACCGCATCGACGTTGAAGTTGGTAAAGGTGCCGCCGCCCTGTTCCGGATCGCTGCTGTCGGCTCCATCGATGGCAAAGGTCGCTTCCACACCGCGCTGGCCGTTGATCGCAAATTGCTGCGTGAAATTGGCTGCTCCGCTTGGGTCTGCGGCCGTCCCTGCGGTCAGCAATAACAGCTGGCTGAAGTCGCGCTTGTTCAGCGGGATCTCACTGACAGCCTTGCTCGTCAGCTGTTCTCCGCCCGAGGTGGGCCTCTCCTGCGTGACGCCGACCAGCAATGTTCCGTTCGGCTCTGCGGTCAGGGTGACGAGAGCGTCATCGGATGGAAGCTTGATGGCCGCGGCGCTCGCAAAGGATCGTCCATTGATCTGTGCGGTGAGCGTGTAGGTGCCAGGCGGCATGGAATCGAAGCGGAACGTGCCATCAGCCCCCGTTGCAACGGTCCCATGTACAGGGCCCCCATCCAGCGCAAGGATCGCGTGGGCCAGTCGATGGGTGTCTGCATCCTGCAACACGCCGCGCCAGGCCGCAGCCTGTATCTGGGCACATGCCCCGGTACCCAAAGCGGCGAGCAAACCCACCGCGCAGACGACGTGCACCCCGCTGAAACCAACATTTCTAAACACGCTGGCCAGGTCGCTCCAAGAGACTCGCGACGACTATAGCACCGCACAGCCAGGACCCGTCGGCAGCCGCGCGCATCAAGGCAGGTCACGCCGCTTCGGCGCTTCAGCAGCATCGGACCGGCGCTGACTGTCCAACGCATACACCTGAAACTCACGGATATGTGCTTCACCGGCGCTGGCCAGGATGTGCAGTCGTACCCGCCGCGCGGTCACTGGTGCGAAATGGTCGATCTTTTTGTGCCCGATAGCAGAACTGCTCACCACGGCCGTCCACCGGCCGCCTTGCCAGACCTCAATGCTGTACTGCTGAACCTGTTGTCCTTCGATCAGCCACTCCATCGTCTGCGCGTGATCAAACGTGATCGGCTTGGGCAGGTCGACCTCAAGCACTGCGTTGTGCGACCCAGCCGGCGCACTCCAGAACGTCGTCGGATCGCTATCCAGCGCAGCGGCGACGTTGGGATCGGCAGTCATCTCAGGACGCAAGAGGCCACCGCCGTACCTTGCGGCAAGCGTGGTGCCCAGTTCACGAAGTCGAGCGACGTCAGCGTCAGGCAGCAGGCCTCGCGAGTCCGGCGCCACCCCAAGCATCCACTGTCCCCCATGCCCAACTGAGCCCTCGTAGCTGCCGATCAATTCCTCCACACTCTTCAGTGAAGCTTCATCCTGCGGATGCCAGAACCAGTGCAGCTTGCGCAGCGGGGTATCGACCTCTACCGGACGCCACCGGAGGTATCCATGACGATCGATGACATTCCAGTTTTGATACTCGATCCTGCCTGACTCGTCCCCTGCCCAACGGGCATCGCCATACTCAAACAGGCCCATATCGGCGAAGACGATCGTATTTGGCTGATAGGTACGAAGGGTCTCGACGATCTTCGGGAAGTTATAGCTTCGGCCGGTGCTGCCGGCACCGTCCAGCCAGAACTCGACCAGGTCACCGTAGTTGGAGGCGAGCTCCGTGAGCTCCGCGTTGTAGTAGGCGTCATAGGCTGCGGGGTCCTTGTACCTGGGCTCATGTCGATCCCACGGCGACAGGTACACACCGAAGCGAAGCCCGTTGTTGCGGGCCGCTTCGGCGACCTCACGCACCATGTCTCCTTTGCCGCCCTTCCATGGGCTCCGCTTGATGCTGTAGTCGGTCTGGTCGGTCGGCCACAGGCAGAATCCGTCGTGATGCTTCGCCACCATCACCACGTACTTCGCGCCGGAGGCCTTGATCGCCTTCATCCATTGATCCGGGTTGAACTCCGTTGGGTTGAACAGCTTTGGATCGGCTGTCCCATCACCCCACTCGCGATCGAGAAAAGTGTTGGTGCCGAAGTGCAGGATGACGCCGAACTCCAGGTCCTGCCATTCGCTCTGCTGAGGCGTGGGCTTCAGATCGACCGCGTTCTGCGCCCGAGCGACCCCCTGCGTCGTGGCAAGCAACAGCAATGCGCAGGCAAGATACCAGGCTCTGCCGGCAGCCGATCGTTCCAATGCTTCTTTCCACAACAATCCCATGTTCCCTCACAATCGATCATGCTCGCAGGGAGCCGCTCGTGAAAGGCTACAGGCATGCGCAAGTGTGCCAGCCTGGCGTTCGCCCTTACTATGTCCATGCTCTCCGGTTCTTCTTCATCGCAAGCGGCGGTCGTTCCAGCCTCACAGCTAGCGTTGATGCCCGCTCCTTCACGCCTCGCGATGAGCGGCGATAGCTTACCTCTGACATCGAACTTCACCGTTGGGACAACAGGGACGACGTCGCCTCGACTGGACCGCGCCCTTGGCCGCATGCTCCATCGTCTCGAAGACAAGACGGGCTTGCAGCTGTCGAAACAGATTGGGCGTGACGGGAACGCGACGCTCACGGTGGCGGTGCAGACGGAGGGCGATGAGGTGCAGGGCCTCGACGAGGATGAGTCCTACAGCCTTACCAGCACGGGAAAAGACGTCCACATCCAGGCCGCCACAACGACGGGAGCGCTGCATGCTTTTGAGACCCTGATGCAACTCGTTCAGTCTCACGCAGCGGGCTATGTCATCCCTGCGGTGGTCATCAAGGATGCACCGCGATTCCGTTGGCGCGGCCTCATGATCGACTGCGGCCGGCACTTCGAACCTATGGAGGTGCTGAAGCGAAACATCGACGCGATGGCTGCTGTGAAGCTCAACGTCTTCCATTGGCACCTGACCGAAGATCAGGGATTTCGCATGGAGAGCAAGGTCTTTCCCAAGCTAACGGGGAAGGGCTCCGATGGCCTCTTCTACACGCAGGATCAGGCGCGTGAGCTTGTCCGGTATGCACGCGATCGCGGCATCCGTGTGGTTCCCGAGTTCGAGATGCCGGGGCACTCGACTGCATGGCTGGTTGCGTATCCTGAGCTCGCCAGCGGATCGACACCCAGTGGCATTCGTCGTGAGTTCGGTGTCTCTGATTTCGTGCTGGACCCCACTCGCGATGAGACCTATGCCTTCATCAAGAAGTTCCTCACCGAGATGACGACCATCTTCCCGGATGAATATGTGCACATCGGCGGCGATGAGGCGCCTGCACCTGACTGGAAGGCCAACCCGCGCATTCTTGCCTTTATGAAGGCGCATGATC
>CAXTFS010000344.1:0-3825 GCA_964243395.1 uncultured Acidobacteriaceae bacterium
ACCTGCGCCGGCTGCCTCCCGGAACGCTACCGCCCGTGGTGCTGAGCTTCGATGCCGCAAACTTGCCGGTGTGCCTCATTACGCTTAAGGGCGCAGGGCTGAATGAGACCCAGCTAAAGGATGAGGCACAGTTTACGGTGCGCAACCAGGTGGCCAACGTACCCGGCGCCTCGGTACCGCAGCCTTATGGTGGACGGTACCGGCAGATCATGGTCTACGTTGACCCAGTCAAGCTGCAGGCGTCGCAGATGAGCGTGATGGACGTTGTGCATGGTGTGAACGACTCCAACCTGATCCTGCCTGCCGGTGATGTGCGCATCGGGCCCAAGGACTACAACATCTATGCCAACAGTCAGGTCGCAACGCCCTCCGACGTAAACAACATCCCGCTGCGTACTGTGGGCAACGCCTCCATCCTGGTGGGTGATATCGGCCATGCTGTTGACGGGGGCCAGTTGCAA
Organism: uncultured Acidobacteriaceae bacterium; assembly: GCA_964243395.1. Lineage (GTDB taxonomy): Bacteria > Acidobacteriota > Terriglobia > Terriglobales > Acidobacteriaceae > Granulicella. The sequence goes on from CAXTFS010000344.1 coordinate 462, forward strand.
ACCAACATCGTGCGCGTGGATGGGCAGCACTCGGTCTATATCCCAGTGCTGAAGCAGGGCGGCAACGCAAACACCATCACGATCGTGAATGGCATACGTGAAGCCGTGAAGCATCTGCTCGACACACCACCTTCGCTCAAGACCAGCGTGGTCTTCGATCAGTCCGTCTTCGTGAAGACAGCAATCAAGAACGTCATCAGCGAAGGTGTCATGGGACTTTGCCTCACGGGCCTGATGATCCTTCTGTTTCTTGGCGATCTGCGCGCCACAGTCGCCGTGATGCTATCCATTCCTATTTCCTGCCTAGCAACCTTTCTCATTCTTGACAGCTTTGGGATCTCCATTAACACGATGGTGCTGGGCGGACTGGCTCTGGCATTATCGCGATTGATCGATAATTCTGTCGTCGTGCTGGAGAATATTTTTCGCCACTTCGAGATGGGCGCAACCAACGTGCAAGCCGCGGAGTCGGGTGGCAAGGAGGTGCAGCTCGCGGTGCTTGCGGCCACGTGCAGTACTGCGATCGTGTTTTTCCCGGTGATCTTGCTGACGGGTGTCAGCAAATATCTCTTCACGGCACTCGCGGCCGCTGTCGTCGCGGCCCTGTTCTGCTCGTACTTCGTCGCCATGACGGTAGTTCCATTATTCTGCTCAAAGTTCATCAAGCACACGGGTCATGGTGTCGGTCATGAAGCCGCAGAGGCCGATGACCCCGTTCCGGAGCACATGCGGGGCGGTCACGGGCACATGAACGTCTTTGGCAAGATTGTCTTCTACTTCAATCGCGGCTTCGGATTGCTGCAGAAGAACTATGATCGCGCGATTCGCTTCTGTCTTGACCGCCCCGGGACGGTGGTGACCATTTTTGCCGTCTTCGTCGTTCTGAGTTTCCTGCTTGGCCCGTTCTTGGGCCGGGCGTATTTTCCCCGGACTGATCCTGGGCAATTCGTTATCAGTGTGAAGGCGCCCACGGGCACGCGTCTTGAATTGACGGACCAATACATTGCCCGTGTCGAGGACGACGTTCGGCAGGTAGTTGCGGCGAAGGATCTCAACATGATCGTCTCCAACATCGGCGTCAGCCCCGATCTGTCGGCGATCTACACGCCTAACTCAGGCATGCACACAGCCTTCGTCCAGGTCAGCTTGAAGGAAGAGCACAGCCTCAGCAGCTTTGCGTACATCGACAAGGTGCGTGCGAAGCTGGCCACAGATTTGCCTGAGATCCAGACCTACTACCAAACCGGTGGTCTGGTCGATTCGATTGTGAACCAAGGGTTGCCAGCTCCGTTCGATATTCAGGTCAGCAGCAAAAGCCTGCAGGGCGGCTATGCGCAAGCTGAGCAACTCGCGCAGCGCATGCGCTCGCTTCGCGGCGTGAGCGACGTCCTGATTCCGCAGGACGTAGACTACCCCGGCCTCGCGCTTGACATTAACCGCGAGCAGGCCAGTCTGGAAGGTCTTACCCCGAAAACCATCGTGGACAATGTCATTACAGCGATGACCTCGAACGGCCAGGTGGCCCCGAGCTATTGGATCGATCCGAAAACGGGCAACAACTACATGCTGACCGTGCAATATCCTGAGTCGCAGGTGCAAACGCTTGAGGACTTCAAGCAAATTCCGCTCCGCTCCGCGGATGGTAAGAACACGACACCTCTTGAGACAGTGGCTTCGATCCGCCCTATCAACACTCCAACGGAGGTGGACCACTATCAGCTTCGCCGCGTCTTCGACATCTACGTCATGCCGACGAAGGAGGACCTCTCCGCGAGTAGCAAGGAGATCAATCGAGCCCTTGCAGACTTTCACCCTCTGAACGGTACCGTGATCACGGTGCGCGGCTCGGTGAACAGTATGAATGAGTCTTTCCGATCCTTCGGGATCGGGCTCATTTTGTCAATCGTACTGGTTTTCCTGATTCTGATGGCTCAATTTGCATCGTTTCTCGATCCTGTCATTATTCTGCTGGCGATCCCTCCAGGAATCTCAGGAGTGATCCTGTTCCTGCTCCTCACGCACACGACGCTCAACATCATGAGTCTGATGGGCGTGCTGATGATGACCGGCATCGTGGTTTCAGACAGCATCCTGATTGTGGAATTCATCGGCCAGCTGCGCAGCGGCGGCGAGAAGCTCGAAGACGCAATCATCACAGCCTGCAAGGTAAGGCTGCGTCCCATCTTGATGACGACGTTAGCGACGGTGCTCGGCCTCATCCCGATGGCGCTCGCACTCGAGGCGGGCAGCGAACAGTATGCCCCGTTAGCCCGCGCCATCCTCGGAGGCCTCACTGTTTCGGGTATCGTCACGGTGTTTCTGGTGCCCAGTGCCTACCTGCTCATTCATCGCCGCGTTGAAGCTCGGCACCAGGCCCAAGCGCACCTGCAGGAGGTGACTGCGTGAAAGCTAAAGCCTTCGTCCTCCTATTCTTCTGTACCAGCGTCAGCTTCGGGCAAAACGGAGTCACGGGGCTCCCGGTCGCTCCCAGCTCGGGTGTTACCCCCGCGGCGACAGCAGCTCCGGCACCATCCGTGCCAACTCAGGTTGCGCCAGCTGCCTCTTCGCCCCCTAGCTCAACGGTACCGGCGGGGAGAGCAGGTACGGGCGCTCCGGGAACGCTGAACGGGGTGCCGACTGTGCTGGGCCCATCCACCATTCCAACAGACGCGGTGCCGATCACCCGCGCACAAGCCGAATCGCTCGCGCTGAAGAACAACCCACGGATCACGGCCAGCAATCTGCTCTCCTTGGCAGCCGGTCAGGTCAGGCGTGAGGTGCGCGCGAATGAACTGCCGCAGATTGAGGGATACCTGACCGCGGTGCAGGCTGAGGATGCGAGTCGGATCGGAGCCGGGGAACTGAACTCCTCACGCCTGTACACCCATGCGGGAGCTGGTGGAACACTTCAGCAGCTTCTTACTGACTTTGGCCACACACGCAATCTCGTGTCCAACGCCAGCCTGCTCGCGAAGGCACATCAGGCGAATGCAGTGGCAACGGAACAGGACGTGCTGCTTGCAACCGATCAGGCCTTTTATCGTTTGCTGAATGCGCAATCGTTGCTGGAAGTGGCACAGGCCACGGTCGGTGCGCGTGGCAGCGTGCAAAGTCTCACGCAGGCGCTCACGAAGAGCGCTCTAAAGAGTGACCTCGATTTGAACATAGCGTCAGCAGACCTCTCGCAAGCACAAATACTGCAGCTGAACGCAGAGAACGATGTCGCCTCGGCGAGCGCGGCCTTGACGGCGCTTCTCGCCGCCTCGGTAGACACCTTCTATCGTGCCGTCGAAGGGGTAAATACGGTGTCGCTACCACCTGTCGACATCAGGGCACTAAACAAGGTAGCGCAGACACAGCGGCC
>CAXTFS010000345.1:0-3821 GCA_964243395.1 uncultured Acidobacteriaceae bacterium
CCTATGGGCAGTTTGTGCGCACGTTCCTGCTGCCGATGATTGCGTACACATCGCTTGGCTGGCCGCTGCGCTCTACGCTGCTTGTGCGCGATGGGTATGAGCCAGAGGACCTGTACGCCGCGCTTCCGTTCAGTGCCCGGATGCGGCAGCCGGCGCTTACTGCGGTTACGTTGCCCTGCATGCTGGGCAAAGCCCGGCCAGGGGCGGCGGCAAACGCGGCCGCCAAGGCACCGCGTGCAGCTGACCCGGAGGTGACGGAACATGTGCTGCGGCAGACCTTCTCCCGCTTGCTGACGGCGATGCATCGCGCAGCGCCGGCGCAACGCTCTTCCACGTGGACAGCGTACAGCGGGACAGCGTTCCACTACAGCGAGACCGACCATGCCCGTAAACGTGCCTTCATCGTGGAGGCGCTCGGAAGCGCAAGGCCCAAGCGTGTGCTCGACGTCGGCTGCAACGCAGGGGTGTACTCTCAGATCGCTGCGGAAGCGGGTGCGTATGTCGTCGGCATCGACACCGATCAGCAGACTTTGGATCAGCTCTGCGCGCGGCTGAAAGGAACAGGGCTGCCCATCCATCCTCTGCTGGTCAATCTTGCCAATCCGACGCCGGGTGTGGGTTGGGCCAATCGTGAGAGCGCCTCATTCCTCAGTCGGTCGATGGGCTTCTTCGACGGCGTCATCATGCTTGCCGTGCTGCACCATCTGCTGCTGCACGACCATGTTCCTATGGGAGAGGTGGCGCGCCTCTGTTCCACGCTCACCACGCGCGTCCTGATCATCGAGTGGGTTCCGCCGACCGATGTTATGTTTCGTGAACTGGTGCGGGGACGCGAAGCCATCTTCGCCCCGATCACCGAAGATGCCTTTCGCGCGGAGTTCGGCCGCTACTTCCGCATCGTGACCGAGCACGCGCTTGAAAACGGCCGTGTTCTCTTTCATCTCGAACGTCTTGGACAGTTCGAACAAGTCGAAAGAGCGGAGGGGTGAGCCGGCTTGCCTCGGCTGCCATCTCGGCCTTTGCCTTTGCAAACTTCTATTTGCTCTTCCTCACCGGTCCGCTGATCTCGCCGCAGCATGATCTAACGTTTCACCTGCCAGGTTCAGCAACAACGCTGTTTCTCGCCGTTCTGGTGGATCTTTTCGCGCTTTGGTTGCTCCTCACCGGCCTACTTTGGATCTCTTCGCATCGACCCTGGCTTGACCGCCTCACGTGGGCAGCATTGCTTCTGCTGCTGCCGGCGACGCTGGTGCAAACAGTTGCCGTGTTCCTTGGTGTACCAGTGCCGTCCTGGCTCAGCACTGCGTTGCATGTTGCGGTTTGCATTGGCCTCCTCTTCGTTATCCTGCGACCTGGAACGGCTGCCGCGATCTTCAGCCGTGTACGCCCTTTGCTCACCACGGTGCTCGGGTTTCTCGCGGTGGCTGGCGTTCTGCTGTTGGTTCAACTGCTGTGGTTTGGCTGGGAGGCGCGGGATCTTAATCCAGCGTTCCATTCAGGTGCTCCGAAATCTGCTTCAACGCAGGCAGGCTCGCCGCACGTTGTGTGGATCATCCTCGATGAACTCGCCTTCGACCAGCTTTACGGTGAGCGGCCCGCGGGTCTCAATCTGCCCAGCTTCGATCGGCTCTCCAGGACGGCCACGGTTCTCACGCATGCACTTCCTACAGCGGAGTACACCCGTGTTGCCGTGCCCTCGTTGCTGACCGGGCTTGCGGTCAAGAGCGCCTCGCCATCCGCAGATGGTCGGCGCCTGACCTTGCGTGTACACAACGACGCGCAGGCGCAACCTTTCGAGCCCAGGGATACTGTGTTCAGCGATGCCACGCGCCGCGGTCTTTCCACCGGCGTTGCCGGCTGGTACGAGCCATACTGCCGTCTGTTGCCGGCTGTCCTCGATCGTTGCTTCTGGACGTACAGCGACGAGATCTCCGGCGGTATGCAAACCGACTGGTCTCCGCTGCGCAACGCTGCCGAGCCCCCGCGTCGGCTGGCTGCAAGCCTCTTGCACCGCATCGGTGCAGGTGCAGGTGTTTCGACCTCTGATTCGCTGGATGTGGAGCGACACCGCGCCGACTATCGAGCCCTGCTGGCAGCAGGCGACGCGCTGTTCACGCAGGATCAACCCAATCTCGTTTTGCTGCACATGCCCATTCCACATCCATGGGGCTTCTACGATCGTCACAGCGGTACCTTTCCGGACCATCGCACGTCGTACATCGATAACCTTGTGCTCGCCGATCGCTATGTCGGTCACGTTCGCGCGCTGCTGGAGGCGCAGGGCGCATGGGACAACACCGACCTGGTCATCATGGGAGACCATTCCTGGCGTACCTCCTTCGTTTGGAAGCGTTCCGGGTACTGGACCGCAGAGGACGAGCAGGCAAGTCACGGCGGTGTCTTCGACGACCGGCCGGCGATGATCGTGAAGCTTCACCATCAGGCCACACCGGCGCGTATAGACGCACCCTACGCAGCGGTTCGAACGCGTGCCCTGCTCGATGCGTTGCTTGAGCGGAAGATGGGCAGTCCAAGCGATCTGCAGCAATGGATCGAGGGCGCCCATCAGGGCGAGGCGCTCAGTCAGCAGCGATGAAGATTTAACCCGAGCGCCAAGGCACAGAGCACCTCAGCGCGCGCTGACACGCACGGGTCCCGTGGACTCACGAACGTGCAGCGTCATGGGGAAGAGCACATGCGGTGGATGAATTTCAGTCGGCCGCTGGATCTTCGCGATCAGCTGCTCGACCGCCGCGACGCCCATATTCTCCAGTGGCTGCGCAGCGGTGGAGATTCGTGGTTGCACGTACCCCGAGTAGTTGATGTCGTCCACACCGAGCACCGAGATATCTTCAGGGCAACGAAGACCGACGTCCGCCATCGCGCGCGTGGCACCAATCGCCGAAACGTCGTTGAAGCAGAAGATCGCCGTGAACGCGGGCGACTGCTGAAAGAGCTTTGCGAAGACATTGAAGGCAACCGCCGGCGTCAGCTCGTTGCTGTCCAGCGTCATCTGCAGTTCGGGGATGACCGGCATTCCAAGCTGCTGCGCCGCGCTCAGCATGGCTCCGTAGCGATCGTCCGCGTCCAGTGACCACTGCGTCGCGCGCATCATCAAGACTCGCCGGTGACCCAGCCGGTAAAGATGCTCCATCCCGCGGAACATGCCCTCCTGCTGATCCACGAGCACGCTGGTGACGCCCTCGAGGGGGCACAGATGCGAGATACACACGGCGGGCACACCAGGATCCTCCAGCACGGGCGTATTGAGAAAGATTAGCCCATCCACACCACGCTGCAGCAGAGCGTTGGGGTACTCGCGAATCAGGTCCTCGCGACCCAGGTGACTCGCGGTGAAGTACAGGTAGCCCGCCTGCAGCAGAGCCTCCTCCACCCCGTGCATGACGCGTGTGAAGTAACCATCGCTCGACTCCGGTGCGATGACGCCGACGGTCCGAGTCTCACGCTTGGTCAATGCGCGCGCCACGAGGTTCGGCCGGTAGTTGAACAGCTTTGCCGCCGCCTGCACACGCGCCCGCGTCTCAGCCGAAAGCGACTGCGCGAGCGGCACATCGTTCATCACCATCGATACCGTGGCAGGGGAAAGATTGAGGTACGCTGCGATGTCTTTGAGCCCGGGTGGTTTGCCCGTTTTGCCCGATCTTGGGATCAAGGGCGGCTGCTTCTCGTCTCGGCCGTTCACGTTGCGTGGGGTCTCCTGGGCTTTTGCGGAAGCGAGACCAGCATAAAGGACGTCTCGGAGAGCCGTCCTGAACCTTCTTCGAGTCCGGTCTTCAGACGAACGGCCATCAGCCTGTACT
>CAXTFS010000346.1:0-3798 GCA_964243395.1 uncultured Acidobacteriaceae bacterium
AGCAGAACTACTGGCAGAAGGGGGACATCTCCCTCGGCGAGTGGCAGGGCCAGCTCGCCAAGTCCTTTGGTCTCTCGGGTGCTGTCGACGCAGCGCATTTCGCCCGACTCTCCGAAGGCCAGCACCCCACCACCGGTGAGCAGCTGGTCCACCATCGCGCTGTCGCGGAGTACACCACCGAGAACGGGAGAACGGTGAAACCCGTCGAGCATCGCGCTGGCTGGGACGCTACCTTTTCAGCGCCGAAGTCCGTTTCGCTTACCGCTCTGGTAGGTGGAGACGACCGGGTAAGGGAAGCACACCGCGATGCTGTGACCGCAGCGCTCGCGGAACTTGAGCGCTACACGCAGGCGCGGATCGGCGGGAACAATGCTGCCGAAATTACGGGCAAGTTCGTCGCCGCCAAGTTCGAGCACGACACCGCCCGGCCCGTCGACGGCTACGCCGCACCACAGCTCCACACTCACGCCGTCATCTTCAATATGACGGCACGAGACGACGGCGGCACGCGCGCCTTGCAAGCCAAGAGCCTGTTCGACACTCAGCAATTCGCCACGGCTGTCTATCAGTCCGAGCTCACCTTCCGTCTTCGAAACCTCGGCTACGAAATCGAGGCCGGGCGTAGCGGTGCCCCGGAGATCAAGGGCTACACGGCCGAGTACCTGGACGCCTCCAGCCCACGCTCGCAGCAGATCCGCGAGTATCTCGATAAGACCGGGTTCCAGGGTCCAGAGGCTGCCCAGATCGCCGCTCACGGTACCCGCGACGGGAAAGAAATCCACTCCACGGCTGACGTCATGGCCGCGCATTACAAGGTCGCCGCCGCTCACGGACACCAAGCGGCAAAGATCGTCGCAGAGGCTCGGGAGCGCGAGCACGCACAACCTGTCGAGCGCGTTCCAGATGCCCTCGCCAAAGCGCAGCAGGCCGTCACCTACGCGAAGGAACGCGGCTTCGAGCGGGAGGCGGTTTCTGATGAGCGCCTCCTCATGCGCGACGCGCTCCGCCGGGGCATGGGCGACGTGACCTACCCAGAGATACGGCGCAACTTCGATCGGCGAGTCGGGGCAGGTGAGTTCCAAACCGTTGAGGCTTCCAAGCACGCCACCGGCCGCCAGTTCACCACACCCGAGACGATGGCGATGGAACAAGCCGCGGTTCGGAGCCTCCGCCTCGGCCAGGACTCTACCGAGCCGATCATGCAAGCCGAAGCTGCCACCAACCTAGCCCTCTCTCGGCCGCAACTCAACGACGGACAGCGAAAGGCGATCGAGGATGTTCTCACTTCGCGCGATCGCGTTCAGGGGATGCAGGGGCTCGCCGGCACGGGCAAGACCACGACGCTTTCCGCGATCCGGGAGGGAGCTGAGAAAAGCGGCTACGCCGTCGAGGGTTTCGCGCCCACCTCCAAGGCTGCCAACCAGCTGCGGGAAGCTGGTATCTCGGCGGACACTCTCCAAGGCTTCCTTGCACGCGGAAGCACCGGGCCGGTCGATCCTGCCAGCTGTCATCTCTATCTGCTGGACGAGTCCAGCCTCGCCAGCACTCGGCAGATGCGCGACTTCCTGAACAAGATCGGCCCGGAAGACCGCGTCCTTGTCATCGGAGACACTCGCCAGCATCAGGGAGTTGACGCCGGCAAACCCTTCGAGCAGATGCAGGACGCCGGCATGCGCACGGCCCGGCTGGACAAGATCGTTCGCCAGCAGGACCCAGCTCTCCTCGCCGCCGTCGAGAAGCTCTCCAAGAACGAAACGGCAACAGGTGTCTCCATGCTGGAGGCGCAGGGACGGGTGCAGCAAATTGAGGATCGCGGCGAGCGCTTCCAGGCCATCGCCAAGGATTACGCAGCCAAGCCTGAGAACACGATCATCGTGTCGCCCGACAATGCCAGCCGCCGCGAGATCAACCGCGCCGTCCGGGTGGAGCTTCAAGGACGCGGCATTGTCTCGATGGATAACCAGTTCCTTCCAACCCTCATTCCACGCTCCGAACTCACCGGTGCCGATCGTCAGTGGGCAGCCAAGTACCACGCCGGTGACGTGCTTCAATACGCGGCCGGCAGCAAGGATCTCGATATCAAGCGGGGCAGCTATGCCAACGTCACGGCCGTTGACGCTGAGGCGAACCGCATCACCGTTCGGCGTGAAGACGGCAGGGAAGTGACGTACGACCCGAGGCGATTGCAGGGGGTAAGTGCCTATCAGGAGATCGGCCGGGACTTCTCCAGGGGTGACCGGATGCAATTCACCGCACCGTCGCGCGATCTGAGCGTCGCTAACCGTGACCTGGCCACCATTCAGCAGATCGACGGCGAGCGCATCACCGTACAGCTCGACGGCAACGAGCGCACTGTGACCTTCCGCGTACGGGAAATGCGCCACTTCGATCACGGCTACGCATTGACCTCACACAGTTCCCAGGGCGTCACCGCCGAACGGGTACTCGTCAACATGGACACCCGCGCACACCCGGAACTCATCAACACGCGATTCGCCTACGTCTCCGTTTCGCGCGCTTCCCACGACGCCCAGATTTACACCAACGACGTTGCCGCCCTAGGCCAACGCCTCAGCCACGATGCCTCGAAATCTTCGGCCATCGACTTTCGTCAGCAACAAACCAACCCAGCCCAAGAAAGAAGGGAACAACACATGGACAACGACGCACAGCATGGCCTTAAGCCCGAGAACCCGAGCCGTGAAACTACCCGTGAGCGCATCTATACGCCAGCCGAACACGAACGTCATTATGCGCCGCTGAATCGCGAGCTCCATGCCGACGACGCCAAGCAATTCGGCTGGGCCGCAGAATACGGTACGGTGCAGAGCTATCGCCACACCGGCACACACCGACACATCCACATCGACGGACCCAGCGGTCAGTTCTACGACCAGGACAAGAACCCGATCACCCAGCAGGCCGCGCTTGATCGCGCGGTGGGAATCGGCAGACATCACGCTCCAGAACCGGCTCGCGCTCAGGAAGTTTCCAAGCAACAGCAGGTCGAGCAGAGCATCGGCTTTGGCATCTAGCTTCGGGCGCGTTCAAAGAATAAAAAAGCAGACGGCCTACAAAAGTTCGGGCGCGGAGTCAACAGATCCCGGAACACGGGAGTTAACCCCCTAAGGGATGTTCGAGGCGGGCTTAGAAAGGAGCTTGCCGCGAACACGCCAAAAGGAATCCTATAGTTCCCGCCACTTCAGCGTGTGACCGTGAAAGCATCCGCGAAATCGTCGGATGCGAGCCAGTCCAAGGTTTTTCGCAAATCTCTGGTGCGTGTCTTGCCCAGGAGAATCTCCAAGCGTCGATGTGTCAGGGTCCAGAGTTTCGATCCATTGTCGATCATGGCATCGCCTCTTTCGGTCAGGCGAAGCCGACGAACTCGCTTGTCAGACGAATCAGTTACATAGGCCAGCAGACCGCTCTTCACCATGGCAGCAACGACACGTCTCATCGCCGGCTTCGTCTTCACCAGGTAGTCGGAAAGCGTTGCTAAGGTCGGCTCTCTGCGCAAGCGAACCTGGACCAGAATTTCCAGCTGTTCTGTATCGACGCCGCAAGGTGTGATCGCCGTGTTGTACAGCGCGTTCAGTCTTCGAGCTGCGCGCTGCAACGCTGCGTTATAACAAATCGGCATGTCTCGAACTGCTGTTGATTTCCTAGTCACCACGATACATCTCTCCAGTGGTAAAGCCGCGATTTCGTCCTGTAAGGCCTAGCTAGTGTGTGCCACGGACCTGTCCAAAGGCTCAAAGCCTAGGAGATAAGCTCCGAAAGCGCATTAGCCGCGGGCTC
>CAXTFS010000347.1:0-3796 GCA_964243395.1 uncultured Acidobacteriaceae bacterium
GGGGGCGAGCAAGCTTGACAAGATGATTCCGTCCACAAGGTGATCGAAAACGCTAAGTCGCATGAGGTTGGTCAGTAGTGTCGCTTTTGCCGATTGAAGCGGTAGCGGTGGCTGCGCCGAGCTGTTGAAAATCACCATGCCACCCACGCGATCCGGCGCGCGCAACACCATTCGCAGTGCGACGAACCCGCCCCACGATGTTCCTAATATCACGACCGGTGTGCGGACGCTTCTCCCGTCCAGCACTTGCAGCGCAGCATCGGCGCATTCGTCCATCGTAAAGCTGCGGCCGGGGCCGACGCTCTGGCCGTGGCCGGGCGGGTCGACTGCCAATGTCCGCCACCCGGCGCCATGCAACACCGGAAGCTGGTTCCGCCACATAGTATGATCAGAGAAGAGGCTGGGCCAGAGGAGAGCGACTGGTTCGTTCGAAGCGCCCTGATCATCGACGAAAAGCGGGCCGAGCTGTGTAGGTATGAGGGCCATGTTCAGCGGCTGCCCCACTTCTTTTTCACACGCTCCGAAGCACCCGACAGGATCGGACTGCCATGGCCAAAGACTGCTGCTTCGAACCGCAATCCGGCGATCCTTCTCTGGCTCCGCCGCCCCTCCGCTTCGTTTTCGAAACCCACGGGATCGCCGATCCCGATAATGTTCGTGCCGACGTCACCCGCGATCAGCAATTGCTCGCCTTTCCAGAGAAACGCCACCTGACCTGCACAATGGCCCGGCGTACCGACCACCTTGAGCCCACCCGCGACGGGCAGAGTGTCGCCATCGTCGATGTGACGATCGATCTTGAATGGCTGCATTATTTCGTCGGGACGCCAGACGAACCGATAGGCGAGCCCGAGCAGCAATTGGGGAGAGGGCGTCATGGGGCGAAACGGACCGCCGCTCTCCGCATAAGGCGCGTCCAGGACGTGCATATATGTGCACGCATCCGTCTGCCGCAGGATAGCCGCAGCGCTGCCGATATGATCGGGATGACCATGCGTGAACACCAGATTGCGGATATCGCTTGGCTTGCGACCGAGCTGCGCTATCGCTCTCCAGACCACATCCGCCTTGTCGGGAAACCCTGCGTCCACCAGCGTCAGTTCGGCGCCGTCCTCAAGGAGAATGGCATTGGCATTGCCAAGCCCCAAAAGATAGGCGCCATTGATAATCCGTTTCAGCGCCATATTCGCTCTCGTGCCACGTTCGTCTGTGGGATGCCCTTGGCGGCTCTAAATGGCAACCATCGGCACACTCCCGCCGACGCCTCAGCATGACGAACGTCCGGTCCCGAGCAGGCTTCTTTTGAAAAGCAGGGGACCGACTTGGGTCGCAATTCGATGCCCAGACTTAACAAGGGCAGTTCTCGCCCGGGATGAAAATTGAGATTAATCTACGCGAACAGGTCACGGCCTATCCGATCCTACTTGGACGATCCTGCTCCAACCCTCAAGTCTTGCCCGCTTACCTTTGTGCTCGTGCCTTGACAGAACCAACGCGACGCCGAGACTGGGCCAAAATGATCGATCTTGAGGGAGGCCAGGCACATGGGTTCAATGCACGTCCGAGCCGTAGCGACACTCACGGCTTTGAGTATTGGGGCCATGGCCGGGATGTCGGTCTTGGGATCGCCCGCCAGAGCGGCGCCGGGAGGGGCAGCCATTCCTCCGACCATGGCTTGCGATGCGCTAGCTAAGCTCGACCTCACTCGCGTGGACGCCAAGATCAATTCGGCAGCAATGATAACGAGAGGCGATCACTCTTTCTGTGACGTGAAAGGATACACCACCCCCGTTACACAGTTCGAAGTTTTGATGCCGACGACGTCTTGGCGCGGTGATTACCTTCAGCAGGGATGCGGCGGGTTCTGCGGTCACGTCGAAATCGATCTGCAAGACCCGTCACGGACCAGCGGGTATCAGGCACCCTATCCTCCCCTGATGAACGGCGAAATGGTCGTTGCCGCAGATGATCAGGGTCATGAGACGATCAGCAACGGCGAGACGTTGTGGGGAAAGAGCGATCCTCAATTGCGCCTGGAGTTCGGGTACCTTTCCGAGCATCGGTTGGCGCAGACCGCCAAAGCCGTGATCTTCGCCTTCTATGGGCGGCACCCCGCATTTTCATATTTCAGCGGCGTTTCCGACGGCGGGCATGAGGCTCTCGCCCTGGCCCAGCGCTTCCCGGAAGATTTTGACGGCATCCTCGCTGGCGCGCCAGGTAACAACTGGGCACCGCTCGCGGGAATGTTCCAACCCTGGGCTGCCTCTGCAAACCAAAGCACGGCTGGCAAGCCAATCCTGACCGCCGAGAAGCTCCCTGCATTGCACGCTGCGGTCATGGCATCCTGCGCGGATGCCCACGGTGTCATTGGGGATCCTCGGGCGTGCACGTTCGACCCCGCGAGCATCAGCTGCGCGAACGGAGCCGACAAACCAGACTGCCTGACCGACGACGAGGTCAGGGTAGTGCGAGAGGAGTATCGCGGCCCCCATGATGATCAGGGGCACAGCCTGTTCGACGGCGGCGAGCCGTATGGCTCAGAGTTGGCCTGGGCATTCTGGTTGGTCATGCCACGCGCCGACAACGCGGCTCCTGGAGATACCTACTCGGCGGTTCTCGGTCTCAACTATCTCAATAACTTAGCATTCTGGTCGAACCCCGGCACCGAATACACGCTCAGCTCCGTGCCCTTCACGGCCGACATGCATCACCGTATTCAACAGCTTGGCGGCATCTACAATGCCAACAGTCCAGATTTGCAGGCTTTCCGAGCGCGCGGCGGCAAGCTGATCATCTATCATGGCTGGGCGGATCAAGCCATTCCTCCATTCGCCACTCTGAACTACTACAGGGCGGTCGCACGCCAGATGGGAGGGTATGACAGTATTCAAGATTTCAGCCGTCTCTACATGGTTCCTGGGCTATACCATTGTCCGTGTGGGCAGACGGTGGACGGTGACCCCGCAACGTCCGTTCAATTTATGCCGCAACTCGTGAATTGGGTCGAGTACGGCGATGCGCCGGGTGACATCGTCGTTCCCATCACGGCGCAAACCTACGGTGATCACCTGTCCCAAATGCGCCTCGAACCCTTCAACCCGCTGCGGCCCGCGCCACAAAACAATGGTCTCAACAGCAACTACGATTATATCGGCTCCTCGTCGGATTATCAGAAGAGCAACGAGGCGTGGTGCAGCTGGGACGGGCCTAACCTGATCTGCCAACCGCACACCTGATCATCCGTAGATTTCGGCCGTTCCACAGGGGAGGGTGGGCAGCGAGCAGGGAAAACTTTGCGGCCGGTGGCTCTCATCGTGAGGTGGCTGTTCCGCACGTACGGTTGCGGGCTGACGCCAAGTCCTGTGTTGACCGCGCCGGGGTGAGTAGGCGGAGCGACTCTGACGCCCCGCGGCTACCTGCGGCGGCAGCGGCATGATCGGTCTCGCCTCGGCAGCGATGGCCAACTGCAGTTGCTCCTGGAGTGACTCGCCGTGCTCTAAGAGCCTGACCCGAGAGGTCCATAATCCCGCCCTGGTTGCATGACTCACGCTTCTGACTGAGACGGGCGGGGCAGCCATGTGGACCGATGAGCATCGTGACATCTACCGGCGCGGGGGCATTGGCTTTCCGAGCAACTTGACGGACGCGGAGTGGGGCCTGCTGAAACCCTTGATCCCGGACGCTTCTCCTGGTGGTCGTCCGCGCAAGACCGACATGCGCTCGGCGATGCACGCCGTCCTTTATCTTCTGCGGACAGGCTGCCCCTGGCGTTATCTGCCGCGTGACGGCTTTCCCC
>CAXTFS010000348.1:0-1555 GCA_964243395.1 uncultured Acidobacteriaceae bacterium
GAGCGGTCTTGACGGGAATATTGCCGGTGTCGGAGAGCTGGGCCTCGTAGATGTTGGCGCCGCCGGTGTCGTAGTCGGGCATGCTCATGCGGGCCGCGTCCTGGTCCTTGTCGGAGGCCGCGAAGTTGTAGCAGGTCACGTTGCTGAGGCCGAGCGCGCGGACGTTGCGGGCGAGATAGGAGAAGGTGTCGGGGATGGGTTCAAGCGAGTTGACCTTGCCGGTAGGGCCGACGAACTCCGAGCAGAAGCGGGTGTATACGCCGATGTTGGCGCCGACGTCGAGGACCGTATCGCCATGATGCAAGAGAGCCTTGCAGCCGAGCAGGTCAGGCTCCGCGGCGAGGGAGTAGTGCCGCAGCTGATTTTCGTAGTGACGCGATCGAACGGTCTTGAGAACGGGGCCGGGCAGGTACTTCAGGGCAAGCTGTTTTAGTGACATACGTGGTCTTCGCTCGAGGGTGTCTGAGGATAGGCGGTGCAACAGTACCTGCATCGTACCGGATCGTTTTTTCGGAAAGTATCCCTCGCAAGGGGAGGGGTGTGGCGCAAAGTTCTACCTGGGCTGTGTCGCGGTCGTGCCTGGCGTGTGCTCAACGGGAAGGCCGGCGCAGGCCCGCGGACGCGACGCCGAGCGAGGCAGCGGTGCGCGCGTTGCGGCGGTCGAAAGGATTGAGGGCGAGGGCGCGCAGCGCGCTGGCGGAGGCCGCGGCGGGCTGCTGGCGCAGGGCGAGCGCTTCGGCGCGCTGGCGATAGATCCAGCCGAGGGCAACGCGGCGAGCGCGCCAACCGCAGCCGGGCGCGCCGTAGTGCTTGGCGATGAACTGCAGCTGCGCGTCGAACATGCGTTGCGGGTCGGTGGTCATGGCGGCGGGGGAGACGCGGTAGTGCGCGATGACCTCGGGAATAAGGGCTACTTCATAGTGCAGTGCGATGCGGAGCCACATGTCGCGGTCTTCGCTGGCGCGCAGGGTTTCATCGAAGAGCCCGACCCGCTCCACGGCGCTGCGGCGGAAGGTAACGGTGGGGCAGGGAAGATCGAGCTCGCGCATGTAGATATAAGGCGCGACGTGGCCTGCGGCGTGCGGCTTGCGGTGTGCAAAGGTGTCGAGCACGCGGCCGTCCGGGTCGATGCGGGCGTTGAAACCGTAGGCAAGGCCCACCTCTGGCCGATCGCGAAAGGCAGCGATCGAGAGCTCCAGCCGGCGCGGCAGCCAGAGGTCATCGGCATCGAGCAGGGCGAGCAGTTCCGCGGAGGCGTTGCGGATCGCGGTGTTGCGTGCGGCGGGCAGACCGGCGTTGGGCTGATGGATGTAGAGGAAGCGGTCGCCGAGCCTATCGGCATAGCTGCGCGCGATGGCAGAGGTGTCGTCCTGGCTGCCGTCATCGACGAGCAGGATGCGCCAATCCTCAACCGTCTGCGCGACGACGCTGTCGAGGGCCGCCGGTAAGAACCGGGCGGCGTTATAGGCGGGAACGATGATGTCTATCGCGGGCATGAAGTGGCGTTTCCGTGTCCCGGCCCGGCGTTGAAGGCCGAGGTGATTGTCCCACACAG
>CAXTFS010000348.1:1655-3790 GCA_964243395.1 uncultured Acidobacteriaceae bacterium
TGGCGTTTCCGTGTCCCGGCCCGGCGTTGAAGGCCGAGGTGATTGTCCCACACAGGCTGAAAGTTGCCGTCGTGCCCGTGGCCTCGCGAGGGCCGCCGATCGTGTGCGGAGCCCATGATAGGTTGGCCGTATGTTCTTCCGTGCACGGCGCGCCCTCCATCGCGCCTGGTTTAGTTTCAAGGTTCGCCAGCTTCTGCAAACCGCTCCTTTGCCGCCTCCCGAGAGCACCGTCACGATCGTTTCGATGGTGTGTCATGGCGAGGTCAGGATGTACCTGTTGGCGGCGAAGTCGTTTGCCCGGCAGCTCGGTCAGGCGCCCCGTGTGACGGTGCTTAATGATGGATCGCTGACCCCGGCCGACCTTGCGTTGTTGAAGGCGCATATCCCTTTCCTGAGTGTCGTCGCGATTGCTTCGGTGAGCACAGGCACATGCCCGACGGGTGGATGCTGGGAGCGGCTGATGCTGATCAGCGATCTGGTGCGGGACGGCTATGTGATCCAGCTGGACTCCGACACGCTGACCTCGCAACCGATCCCTGAAGTGCTGGAGTGCGTGCGCGACAATCGCAGCTTCACGTTGCTGGGCGACAAGTCGTACCCGCGTGTGCGGCCGATGCTGGAGGCCTGTCCGGACTTCAAGGCCAACCCCAGTGGGCAGGTGCAGGCGATCTGTGAGCGGAACTTCGATCGCCTGCCCCAGGCGGAGAACCTGCTGTACCTGCGCGGCAACGCCGGCTTTGTCGGCTTTGCGCAGGGGTCGATCGACCGCGAACGGATCGGCTGGTTTTCCGATCGGATGCGGGGAATCGCGGAGGGCACATGGGACACGTGGGGGAGCGAGCAGCTGACCTCGAACCTGCTGATCGCGAACTCGCCCCACCCGCTGCCCTTGCCTTTCCCGCGGTATTGCTCGTACTGGGCGCATCCTGACGTGGACTACAGCCTGTCGGCGTTCATCCACTTTATTGGCCCGTTTCGTTTCGCTGATGGGCTGTACTTAAGGAGCGCAGCGGCGGTGCTGCGCTCCCTCGGTTGATCGTTCGTGGTTAGTGGAGACCGGCAACGAGCGCCGCGGTGATGACGTTGGAGGTTGAGGTGGCCATGGTCGTGGAGCCCACATAGACGGCATAGAACGGCGGCGTGACCTTGTGGGCGTTGAGGTTGAACTTTACCTTGCCTTTTTCATTCAGCTCAAAGGTGTAGACGAGCTGGTTGTTGGCGTAGATCCCGACCTTGCCGCTGGCAACCTTGGAGCCGGAGGCGGGAACCACGGTGATCGTGACCACGTCCGGCGAGCTGGCGCTGGCCTTGGTGACAGCGATGGCTGTGTGGGTCGGAATCAGGTTGGAGGAAGGATTGCTGGGCGCCGGTGCGATCGGTGTCGGGGCAGCCACGGCAACCGGTGCGGGTGCCGTGGGGATCTGCAGCGGTGCCGAGCTGATGTAGCTGACGTTGGTGAAGCCAGGCGTTGAGCCGTATTCAACTCCGCCGAGGCTGGTGGGCACCGAGCGCGTGTTGCCATAGAAGTCTGCCGTCAGGCCGCTGGCAAGAGGAGCGACGTCACGGGCAGGGCTGGTGGAGGAGAGCGCGAAATCAAAGGTGTCGAGCGTTGATTCCGACGCGAAGCCTGCAGGTTCATTCACGAACTGCGGATCGGAGCAGCTTTCCCCGACGATCGTGCCTCCGTTGGAAGCCTGTTGCACGCCCGCCTGACAGGAGCCGCGAATGCCGCGGTAGATGTTGTCTACCCGGTTGATGGTGCCAATGGTCTGCGGCAGATAGAAGAGCCCGGGACCACCCTGCTGACCACCGTAGCTGTAGGTGTTTGGGTTGTCATAGCCGAGCACGACGTTGTTGGAGAAGTTCCAGGCCGAGTTGGAGCAGCTGGCATCCCAGCACTCAACGTCGAGTGTGGTCGGCGCGTAGCTCACGATGGTGTTGTTGGCCATCTGCAGCGTGCCACCCTGGCGGAAGTTAAAGCTCAGGCCATCGAATGCGCGGCAGAACTCCGTCAGGTACTTGTTGTAGGTGCTTGGCGCGCCTGGCAGCGGTGCACTCATGCGGCCGCAGTTGGCCAGGGTCAGATTGTTGTTGAAGGTAGCCGTCTGGAAGTTGGCGCCCCACTTGAACTGGCC
>CAXTFS010000349.1:0-3765 GCA_964243395.1 uncultured Acidobacteriaceae bacterium
CCGGGCCACGGTGCAGCCCTTCCTCGACGTGCGCACGGCGGTGCTGAACGACACGATCGAGGACGCCTTCCGCTCTCGTCACCCCGGCTTCAGGCCCGCCAACGACGACAAGGTAATCGCAACAGCGGCGTAATCACCCCACAGGTTTGCATGCTCTCCGGTGCCGTTTCGCCACCAGCATTACCCGCCATACCAGTTTCGACACAAATCCCCTCACCAAGTGGGCCCGAACCTTAACCCAATCGCCTCAGCCCCCCGGAACTCTGCATGCTCCGCACGCTCGCTGTCACATCATGGGCCCGTAGTACGGCGTCATCTCTAAGCGGTTGGCTAGGACTGCGCGCACACGGTACTCAGAAAGGATCAAATGGCCTCGCTCGCTTATCCTCAGATGTCGGACATCACCCACCGCTTGCTTGGAACCTGACAGGATACCTTTGCACTCCAGTCTGAAGATTGCGCAGCCGATATCTCTCGAAGGCAACAAGACTGCGTTCGCGAGATCGGCAATCGTTGACTCCGGCTGCACAGCCAGTACGATCAGCACATACAGTTCATCTGCTGTGAGGTTAAGTTCTACTGCCGAGGAGTCGGAAGTGGGCGTAAGTCCACTCGCAACTATCTTGAGCAAATTTCCAAGGATGCTGCGACTCGACCATCTGGATTTCCCAAACGTACGCACTCTAAACCCTGAGAAGGTCTTGGACATCGTCGCATCCCAGTGTTTTGACTTGAGGCATCATGATCTTCCAAGTGGACAAAGGACAGCAAGAGTCAGGTTGAGATTCTCGCTGCTTGGCGATTGCTATGAAGGACTACGCCATCGGGAGTAGCTCCTCGTTGTAGTAGACGCATAGAGATGCATTTGCGACTGAAGCGATGTCCCATGTGTTAAGTCGACGGCACATTATTTAAGCATGTTTGGGTGATTGGGCGGCACCTTGAAAGCTTACCATTAGGCGAATCGTGGCCGACCATAAGGCGTCCGGCTTACTTGGGTGCACAGAGGCCTATCTATTTTGGAACCATTGATCTGGGACTTACATCAAAGTATGCTTAAACAATTCAAAAATGCGGCAACTACTGTAGGAGCTTGGCGCTGATGATTGCCGCCGACAAAACGCTACCTGGTCGCGTACAGGTTCTTCTGCCAGCCGCGTTCTGGCCGCTTGCAGATCAGGGAGTGGTCAGTATCGGAGGTTTCGCAGTCAACTTGGTGCTCGCGCGATATTTAGCGCCCGCAGATTATGGCACCTTCTGCCTGCTGTTTTTGGCGATGCTCCAGGCTCAAGTCGTTACGGCATCGCTCATACTCTATCCCTTGTCAGTGCGCGGCACAGTCATGGATGCTGAAGATCGGAAATATTTGTTTGGACATGGGCTGCTGTTGCTTCTCATGGGATCAATCCCGCTCAGCATTGCGCTCTCGACGGCATTGTACGCGGCTCACCATCAGGATCTCATCGCCCCTGTTATCGCTTGGCTTGTTCTTTGGCAGATTCAGGAGCTTTTAAGGCGCGGTCTGTTCACGGACATGCGGCATTTATCTGCAATTCCAGGCGACAGCATCCGATATGTCGGCCAAGCGTTCATCGTGCTGGCACTGGCCGTTCTCGGGAAGCTTACGACTGTAAACGCGATCTGCGCAATGGCAATCGCGGCTGCGCTAGGGATTGCGATACAAGCGCCGCAATTTCCTATCCGGTTCGAACGGCCCTGGTGTTTGCGGCGGACGGCCAGTGATTGTTGGAGTATCGGTAGCAGATCTCTGGCGAGCAACTTACTCTCGGCAATGTCGCTGCAGATGTTTCCATGGCTGCTTGGTTTCACCAGTGGCTCGGCATCAGCGGCCGCCTATCAAGCAGCTGGCAACTCGGTTACAGTGGTAAATCCAATTCTGAACGGGCTTTGCAATGTCATACCGCAGACCGTGGCGCGCGATGCCACACGCGGCGACTCATTGCTCGCCTGGCGCGCAGCGCTCCGCTACATCACGCTCGGCGCTGTTCCGATGCTAAGTTACTATGCTTTAGTTTTGGTGTTGCCCGACTTGATTTTAACAATGCTATACGGCTCGACCTCGTCATACGTCGCGCTCTCCATGCAGACCCGGCTCATGGCAGTGGCCGCAATTATTGCATTTGGAGTGGATATGGCCAACTCATACCTGCATGGCCTTGAGGAAGTGCGTCTCTCGATGAAGATCAACGCACTTGGATTTCTGGCGGCGGTCGCCATCGGATTGCCGTTGTCAATGATGTTGGGTTTCACTGGTAGCTGTGTAGCCGTTGTTGCCACAAACTTGTGCCGTGCACTTGGAGTTTGGCTCCTCCTTCCATCCGTATTCACCAGGGGGCACGACGAGCGCGGTAGAGTTGATGGTTGAGGAAGCGTGTTGCATATGTGGTCGGGCATCGTCAACGCGTCTGCCGCGCGGCTTGCGAGATGCGGCTGAGCTGCGTAGGCGGGCGCAATGATAACGTCTGCTTTTTCCGCTACGCTGGCTACCGCTTCCCGTCTGAGGTCATCAGCCATGCGGTCTGGCTCTATTTCCGCTTGCTGCTCAGCTTATTGATGGTGGACGAACTGCTGGCCGCGCGCGGCATTACCATTAGCCACGAGACCATACGTCAGTCGGCGCTGAAGTCCGGCCAGAGCTTCGTCAACCAAATCCGCCGCAGCCTACCCGTGGCTGGAGAAAAGTGGCACCTGCACGAGGTCGTGTTGATGATCGCTGGCGCGAAGCACTGGCTGTGGTGCGCGGTGGACCAGACTGGGAGGGTGCCGGACATCCTGGTGCAGAGCCGTCGCTACACGCAGGCCGCCAAGCGCCTGCCGTGCAAGCTGTTCAAACCGCAGTGCCGCGCACCTCGTGGCGGAGTCACGGACAAGCTGGCGAGTTATGGGACGGCCAAGTGCTGTGTGATGCTCTCGGTCGACCACAGGAATCACAAGGGACGGAGAACTCGCACCAGCCCACGCGACGGCGAGAGCCGCAGGTCAAGTGGTGCAAGTCAGCAGGCCAGGCACAACGCTTCCTCTCCGCCCACAACGGGATTAATAACCTTTTCCTGCTTTACCGCCAGCGAGTTCCTACCGTCCAGTATCGAGCTGCCCGGAGCCAAGCCTTCCAGGTTGGGCCGAGGCCATCGGCGTCACCGCTGCGGCGTAACCATGGGCGCGCCATCCTGAGCGCGCATCACCGCGACCTCGGTCCAAGAAGTTCACAGTGCCGCCATGACAGTGAAGCAATCTGTTTCCGTTCGCCTGGACACAGGTGACGAAGTGCGGCGTGCAGCCTCGGACCACGCGGCAGACTTGCGGTCCGTCCCGCGGGAAGACGCCGAATCGGCGACCTCGCGCTTTACCTCGCCCGGGCACGGCCGCGATGCCTTGACCCGGCAACCATACCGCCGCGACATCGACGGCCTGCGCGCCGTTGCTGTCATCGCCGTCCTACTGTTCCACTGCTCCATCCCCGGCATAACCGGCGGCTACATCGGCGTCGACGTGTTCTTCGTCATTTCCGGCTTTCTAATTACCGAACCGCTGGCCGCCGATATCGCTGATCGCCGCGTCTCCCTGTTTGCCTTCTATGTGCGCCGGGTCAGGCGTATTGTCCCGGCGCTCCTCGTCACCCTGATGCTGACCTGGCTTGCTGCTGCTTGGCTCATGGTGCCCAGCTTTCTGGTAGAGACCTCGGAGGCGGTGGTCGCCGCTTCCGCCTTAGTCTCGAATATCTTCCTGTGGCGCTCTGCTACCTAT
>CAXTFS010000350.1:0-3738 GCA_964243395.1 uncultured Acidobacteriaceae bacterium
CGGTAGCTCCGCCATAGCCATCCACGAACTGCATGGAACCGATGGCCCACCGCGGCACATAGGTGCCCAGGATGACCGGAAGACCGCAGCCCACAAAGGCCAGGCTGAGCCCTGGGAAGACAGGGTTCATCTGCAGCACCAGCTGAAACCCGTGCTGGCGCCGCAACCGGTTAAAGAGCAGGCGCGATCGCACGGCAAACTCCAGCAGGCGCAGTCCGCGATTTTTCATCCTGGGCCGAACGGGGTACAGAAAGAGATTGGGCGGAAGGGGACGTTGCAAAGATACTCGGTCGACCGCCACGTGGAGCTCATAGCCGCGGGCGGCGAGGCCGGAAAGGAAGCCATACGCCACCTGGCCATCCCCGTTCGCGAGGTGGTCAGTCAGCAGCGCCGACGGGTGGGCAACAAAGATGGCAGAGGAGCGGGCTAAGTCACTGGGCATGGTTTTGATCAGACCAGCGTCTCTGGACGGGCTGCCGCTGGTTCGCCCGAGCGGCAGGCGCCGGAGATCGACGAAACACGGGGCGCACCGAAGGTATGGCCAAGATTGGAAGCGAGGCTGCCCGTTGACACAGGCGTGCCCACGCGAGAGTCCTGCTGGGCCAGCGTATATGCGTCTAGGAGAGCTTCCCGCATGGACTTTCTCGAAAAGCGGGTGTTTACCATCTCACGCCCTACCTTGCCGACTTCTTGGCCCAATGCTCTGTTTTCCAACAATTGAACCAATCGGTCGACGGCTGCGGAGCAGTTTCCCGGGGGGTACATCCATCGCCGCAGTTCGCCTACCATGATGTCGCAGGAACCCGTCACATCGCTTGCAACGACCGGGACCTCCATCGCCAGCGCCTCTGCGGTGACGTACCCGAAGCTTTCGAAACGAGATGTGCTGAGGAGCACGTCGGCGGCGGCGATGTACCTGCGCACGTCGTCGGTCCAAGACGCCACCTGGATGGTGTCCTGCAGGCCGGCTTCAACGCAGGCGTCGTGAAACTCCTTCTCGTTCTCTTCCCGCCCTGAACCGACCCACAACGCCTGCACCGTAGGAATGCGATTGCGCAACAGGCGGACGATCTCGATAAAAGCAAAAGGATCCTTTTGCGGCGCCAGACGCCCGATGGAAACCACCAGCGGATTGCTGCCCAGGTGCACCGCTCGTCGCGCTTCTTCCCGGCTCATGGGAACAAAGTGATCGCAGTTCACCGAGGGGTACACCACGCTCACCTCGTCGCGGGTGGCGAGATCGAAGTCGATGATCTGTTCGCGCTCGCTCTTGGAGACGGCGACAAAACGCTCGGTGCATCTCGCCAGCAGACGCTCGATATAGAGGTATCGTTCCCCCAGCGGAGCCGCCAAGGCATGAGGGCTGTACAGTCTGGCCGGCGAACTTCCGCTCGCAAAGCAGGCAGCCCTGCCCAGGGCGCCACCCTTAGAGCTATGGCAATGCAGGACGTCGGGGCGGAAACCACGGATCACCGCACGGAGTTGCAGCAACGCGGAAAGATCCTGGCGAGGGTTGATGTCGCGGCGCATATCAATGGGATAGGTCAGCCATCCGAGCTGCTCCACATGCTTCAAAAACGGGGCGAGGTGCGAGTCTGCACGAGAGATTCCATACGCAAAGGCGCATACCAGGTCAGTATCCTGCGTCGCCTCGGCGATGTTCTCCATGTACCGCATCGTGCCACCAGCAGTGGCCTCCAACACATGAAGCACATGAGGCGGCCGATCGCATTTCAAAAGATCGCCTTTCATGCCGCACCTTCGATCAAGCAGAATGGTCCCTCCCGGATCTTGTTCACGGCGCGCTCCTGCAGCAACTCCGCGTATATCGTCTCGAGCTCTTCAACGTGCGTGTCCAGCGACGCATAGGAGCGAGCCCAAAACGCGTCATACGCGGCCCGGCCGAGGGCGGATGCCAGCACGGGATCGGCCATCAGTCGCAGCTTGGCCCGTAGGTCGTCCTCATCGCCCCCACGGAAGTGCAGCCCCGTCACGCCGTCTTCCACAATGCCGCTCGCCGCACTGGTGTCCGGCACCAGGCTCGGTATCCCCTGTGCCGCCGCTTCCAGCACCACCAGACCAAGGGTCTCGTACCAAAGAGAGGGAAACACCAGAGCACGCGCCTTGCGTAAAAACGACAGGCTGGTCTGGTAATCCACCCAGCCCGTGATCGCTGCCTGCGGGTAGGCCTGTCGCACCTCCTCTTCCAGCGGCCCCGTGCCTACAAGCTTGAGCGGGACCGCTTCGCTGGCCGCGGCCCTGGCCATCATGGTGACACCTTTTTCCCGTACAAGACGGCCAAGGTAGACGAAGCCTGAGTTGGCCCCGGCGTCGGCCGGTGCGTGACGCTCTGACTCTATATACGGCGTCACGGCATGCACGCGCGCATTGGACGGCAAATTCGGTCGCATCACATCCCACGCAAGCGATGAGTGAACCACGAAATCCTGGATACGCCTGGGCGCCTGCACAACCCGGTTCTGCACGACCTGCCGCCCAACACGCCACAGCTTCTGTGCATAACTCCGCGCATCGCAATTGGTGCAGATACAGGCGGCGCTCATGGGTTTCAGCTTGCAGATTGCTTGCTCCGGGTGCAGAAAAAAGGTCCCCGTTGGGCAGGCGAGCAAAAAGTCGTGCAGGGTGCAGACCGTGGGCAACCGGGTGTTCAGCGCCGCATCCAGCACGCTAGGCGATAGCGCCCTGGACCAGATGTGCAGGTGAACCACTGTGTCCCTGCTGTCCAGCCCCGCCAGCAGATCGCACATCGCGCGCGCAGCTTCGGCATTCCACCATCCCTGGGCGAAGGCCTGCAGCCGATTCGGATGACTCAAAAGGTCATGCTGTCCCGTACAGATGACCTTGATGCGCGTATGCTGGCTGAGCCTGTCGTCCACGGGTGCCAGAGCGCTCAGGAAGAAGACATCGTGCCCCCGGTCGGCAAGCCCCACCGCTTCCAGGATCGCGAGCTTTGCAGCTCCCCCGTTCACGTGCGCGTTGTCATTGGCGATGACGATGTTCAAAAATAACCGTCCCAGGCAGCAAGAATTTCAGGCAGCTCGCCGTCAGGCAACGTTCCTCATCCGGACGCGCCTGAACACGACGTATGCAACATAAGTGGTAGTAAATGACTTACTGGGTCAGAATACACGCTTCGCTTCGGAAGCGCATGTCTTTTAAATTGCCAGGGTATCGGTAACGAGAACGAGTTACTTTAGCCATTTGCAACTCGCAGTTGTTGCTTAACGAATCACTTCACGATAAACATCAGCTACCTGCCGAGCCATCCGTTGCGCAGAGTAGTGCTGAAGCGCAAATTCCCGGCATGCTGTGGCCGTGGGCAGCGACAGTTTGCCCGCAAGGGCCGCCACCAGACCCGCCGCGATGTCCGGGGCCGAGGTGGAGGCGAAGACCAGTTCCGGCGAAAGGCCGCGCACCACCTCCGGTAGTCCTCCGACAGCGGTGACCATGGACGGCGTTCCCGCAGCGAGCGCCTCGGCCGCGACCAGGCCGAATCCCTCCAGCGCCAAGGTCGGCACCACATTGATGTCCGCAGCTCGGTACAGCACCGGCAGGTCCTGTTCGCTGACAAAGCCGAGAAAGCGGACGTTGTTCCCCAACTGCAGGTCCCTTGTCTTCTGCTCCAGCGTTGCGCGCAGCGGACCGTGCCCCCCGATGCACAGTAGCACCTCGGGAAATTCCGCCACGACCGCCTGCATGGCTTCCAGAAGGTTGCCA
>CAXTFS010000351.1:0-3720 GCA_964243395.1 uncultured Acidobacteriaceae bacterium
CCTTGATGTTCGGCGAGAAGCCGGTGCGGCAGAGCGTGACGCCCATCTCCTCGGCAACGGAGACGAAGAGATTCTTGAAGATCTCGAGCTCGATCGGATCAGTGTGCATGGGCTGCTCGGGTGAGGATCAGGGTGCCGACAGGATCGATGCGCCACGACCAGTGCGGCGGCACGATGTTGGTGGATTCCCCGGTAAGAACCATGGCTGGCCCGGTACCGTGATGACCCGGTCCGAGGTCAGCACGATGATAGATCGACGTCTGCACGGATTGATTGTCGAAGACTGTCCTGCGGATCGCATGCGGCGCAGGCGTTGTGTCAATCGGCGTGGGATCGGAGGGCAGGAGTGACGGTTTTGCGGTGATGCCGGAGGCACGCAAGCGAAGCTGCACGGCTTCCGTAGGCCGGTTTGCGTTGCTGTAGCCGTAGCGTTGCGCATGGCTTCGATGAAACGCCGCAATGAGCTCGGCCACGTCGGGGGCGGGCCCGGGCTACGGGATGTCGATCTCGTAGGCCTGGCCCTTGTAGCGCATGGCCAGCGCGGCCCGGAGCTGGATGTTGTCGGTTGTGAACCCTTCTGCGATCAGGTCCGCCGTAGCACGTTCCAGCAGCGGTGCAAGCATGGCTTCCAACGCCGCGGACGTCAGCGCCGCGGCGGACTGAAGCACGGAAGCGGAGTAGTCTTTGGCAACATCGGCGAGCAACATGCCGAGCGCAGAGAGCACGCCGGAGTGCTCCGGGATCAGCACGGTGGTGATCTCAAGCGAGTCGGCGAGTTCGCAGGCATGCAGGCCGCCGGCTCCGCCAAAGGCAAGCAGAGCGAAGTCACGAGGGTCGAAGCCGCGCTGCACGCTGACCACACGAACAGCGCGCTCCATGTTCGCGTTGGCGATGCGCAGAATGCCCTGCGCGAGCGCTTGCGGCGACAGCGCCAGCTGTGCGGCGAAGGTACCCGCAACGGCCTCGGTCCGTTCGAGATCGAGCGTCATGCGGCCGCCGAGAAAGAACGCTGGATCCAGACGACCCAGCAGCAGATTTGCGTCCGTGACCGTAAGCTCGGTACCGCTGCCGAAGCAGACGGGGCCCGGATCGGCGCCGGCAGAACGCGGGCCCACACGCAGTGAGCCCCCGGCATCGATCCAGGCGATCGACCCGCCGCCTGCACCGACGGTGTGAATGTCCAACACCGGAAGGCGCACGGGAAGATCACCCACCAATGATTCGTTCGTAGTGCCAATGCGCTCATCGATCAAGCTGACGTCGGTGGACGTGCCACCCATGTCGAAGGTGATCAGGCGCGTGAAGCCCGATGCCTCACCCATGGCCTGCGCGCCGACAACACCGGCAGCTGGACCGGAGAGGATGGTCTGCACGGCCTCTGTGCTGGCGCGTGCGGCGGAGATGGAGCCGCCGTTGGACTGCATGATGCGCAATCGCGCGGAGCCCAGTTGCACTTTGAGTCGATGGAGGTAGCGCTCCATCAACGGCGCCACGTAGGCGTTCACCGCGGTCGTAGACCAGCGTTCGTACTCGCGGTACTCGGGCAGGATCTCGTGCGAGGCCGAGACACGCAGGCCTGCCTGCCGCAGGGCCGCAGCAGCCTTCTGCTCGTGCACGGGATTAGCGTAGGAGTGCAAAAAACAGACCGCTACGGATTCAACCTGCAACGCGAGCAGCTTCTCCACAGCAAGGGCCAGCTCACCTTCTTCAAGCGGCTGCAGAATGCTGCCATCTGCGGCGAGTCGCTCACGCAGACCAAAGGTGAGTGCAGGAGATACCAATGGTTCGGCGCGACGCACGTTGAAGTTGTAGAGCTCAGGACGCGTCTGCCTGCCGATGCCCAACACATCTTGGAAGCCTGCCGTCGCAAGCAGCGCCACACGGGCGCCCTTGCGTTCCAGCACCGCGTTCGTGGCTACCGTGGAGCCGTGTGTGACCTCCAGGGTGCCCTTGGCGCGATCTTCACCGACCAGCATGCGAATGCCGGCAAGGATGGCCCGCGATGGGTCCGATGGCACGGAGCGAAGCTTAAAAACGCGCAGTCCACGCTCGTCAAGGCAGAGCAGGTCCGTGAAGGTGCCGCCGGTATCCACACCGATGCGCACGGGAAAACGAGGCTGATTCATCTAGTCAGGGAATCTCTGCCGGATACGCACTGTGCGTTCCAGTTCATCGTTGTTCTCAAGCACCTTCAGGCGCAGGTCGGGATCGATGTTCGGTTGCCCGAGCCACTGCTGGACGGCTGCCTCGGCAGCGGGACTGGTCTGATCGGTCAAAAAGGTGCCCAGCCACACGCCGAGGTAGAAGATCTTGCGATCTCGCTTGATCTCCGGAAGCTGGTCGAGCGCACGACGTACGTACGGCTCGGTCAGCGCGGTTTGACCCCAGTTGTTGAAGGGGCGCAGACTCTGCGTGAGCCAGTCTTCGGGCTTGGCGCCAGGGTCCTTGGGGGACAGCAGGTACTGCTTGAAGTAGCTTTGCTTGACAGTGGTATCCGGCGCGCCGGCCTGCACTGCCCAGGCATACTTCTGCCCATCATCGGTACGGTCGCGCTGCGTTTCGCTGTTCAGGATGCGTGGAGCATCAGCGTCACGAAGAGCGATCAGCGTTCCGATGAGACTCCACCGATCAAGTGGACGCAGGTCGACACCAGGGATGGTCGTGGTCCCGTCAAGCAGCTGCTTCAACGTGCTTCGCGCCATCGGCGTCTCGGCAGCACCGTTCAGCGTACGGAAGCTCACGATGCGCACCCCAGTGGCAGGCGCAGTTAACATCCGCTGAGTAGCGATCCCCTCGAGCTGCGGCACAAGCGGAGCGCGTCCCTGCGCCGTCATGTAGAGATGCAGCGCCGTGAGGCTATGTCCACCGAGTGTCGTGGCGAGCTGTTCATCGTCTTCGTGCGGCAGATCGCGCAGGGCAAGCTCCACATAGCTGCGCGGCGAGGATCTAGCGACGTGCACGTTGTCCCAAAGCGCGCCCCACAGCATTGAGCGCAGCAACGGATCGGGCGCGATGCGCCTATGCTGAATGGAAAGTGACGGATCGTCGCGAAAAACCAGCCAATCGCGCACAAAGCGCTCTGAGGCTGCGTCAAGGAGAAAGCGGCCATAGGCCGCATCGCCAGCGTTGGCGAAAACAAAGGCCGGGCAGGGCTCACCGACCGCTGCGGGGACGTTCTTGCCCGCCGTGTTCCAGTCGACCCGCAGTCGCTTCCCTGACGTACCCAGCAGAACCTCGCTTGAGATCGGCCATACGTAGTCATTGGGCAGCACGTCCTTTTGCGACAAGGTCAGGTTTGCTATTGTTTTAGCGCCATCACAGCTCCAGCTGACGTTTACCTCGGGCATACCGCGGCGCAGCACCCAGGCATCGGCCCAGGAGCGCACATCCTGTCCGCTGGCGTCGTGAAAGGCACCGATCAGGTCGGCCCACTGGGCGTTGCTGTAGGCGTGCTGCGCGAGGTAGAGACGCAGGCCATTGCGGAAGTTGTCGGCCCCGAGGCGGAATTCGAGCTGCTTCAGAATGGCCGGCGCCTTCTGGTACACAATGGCACCATAGGCACTCTTGGCGTCCTTCAGGTTGGGGATGTTCTGGAAGATGGGCGTGGTGCCCGGCGTTTCGTCGATGCCGTATGCCAGCGGCTTGATGCTCTCGGAGAAGTGCTTCCAGGTCTGCGATTCGGGCTCAAGGGAATCGAGGCAACGGTACGCCATGTATTGC
>CAXTFS010000352.1:0-3715 GCA_964243395.1 uncultured Acidobacteriaceae bacterium
CTTCGGCAGAAAGTGAATTCTGTTCCACCATGGCCATAGCAGGCGTAAGCAATACACAAACCCTCGGCGACGCTCCCAAAGCGACAAACTACAGCGTCATGGCGATGATGACGACGTTGTTCTTCATCTGGGGTTTCTGTACCGTTCTAAACGACGCGTTGATCCCGCACCTGCAGTCGGTCTTCAACCTGGACTACACCCGCGCGTCACTGATCCAGCTTTTCTTCTTCGGATCGTACTTTCTCTTTGCGCAGCCGGCGGGCAAGCTCATTGAACGGATCGGATATCAGCGAACCATGGTGGTGGGTCTGGTGACCATGGCTGTGGGCGCGCTGCTTTTCTTTCCGGCAGCTTCGATGGCCTCTTACGCCTTTTTTCTTGGGGCGCAGGTGGTACTCGCGGCCGGCATCACACTGCTCCAGGTTGCGGCCAACCCGTACGTCACCATCCTTGGACCGCCGGAGACAGCCTCAAGCCGTCTGAACCTGACCCAAGCCTTCAATACGCTCGGGGACGTCGTTGCCCCGTACATTGGAAGCGTTCTAATTCTTGGAGCCGCCACCGAGGTTGCCGCGACCGGCCCTAAGTTGCAGGGCGCCGCCTTGCTCGCGAGCCGTGTACAGCAGGCCGCGAGCGTTAAGCTGCCCTACCTTCTGCTGGCCGGGATCTTGATCATCCTTGCGCTCGCGATTGCGTTCTATCGATTCCCGAGGCTTGAGGTCACACAGGATTTCCGCCCTGGTGATCTGACGGCGAAGCGCGATAGCGTGTGGAATCACCCGCACCTCTATCTCGGCGCCCTCGCCATCTTTATCTATGTCGGTGCTGAGGTCTCCGTTGGCAGCTTCCTTGCCAAGTACCTTGCCGACCCGACCATCACGGGATTTCCGCTGCAGAAGTGCGTCAAGTTGGTAACTCTCTTCTGGGCCGGCATGGCACTTGGCCGATTCATTGGCTCTGTGCTCATGCAGCGCATGGCCGCATCCACTCTGCTCACCCTGAGCGGCGTCGGAGCGGCCCTCATGGTTCTTTGCTCCGTATTGGGAACCGGGCATTTCGCAGCAGTGACCATCCTCGCCGTCGGCCTGTTCAACTCCATTATGTTTCCGACGATCTTCACACTTGGCGTCGCGGACCTGGGCACGCTTACCGGCCGCGGTTCCGGCCTGCTCGTTCAGGCGATCGTGGGGGGCGCCGCATTTCCCGTCCTGATGGGCTTTCTCGCCGACCGGATTGGCATCCACCACGCGCTGTTCCTGCCGTTTCTCTGCTACCTGTTCATCATCTACTACGGCTGGCGCGGCTACCGGATCGTTCCCCACGAGCACACGGAGCATATCCAGGCCATCTAGTCAGACCGACCAATCAGAAAAGCAAAGGCCGGCCCCAGATTGTGGGCCGGCCTTTGTTTGCCCGGAAGCTGTCCGGCAATATGCGTGGATTCCGCTCACTCGTCGAGATTTTGCATCCCGACTTCCCTTCGCTGACGTTTATGTATTTTTGAATTCGAAGTAGCCTTCGCTACAGGATTCGGGATTGATCGAAGAAAGGGACGTCCGACGCCCCGTCAATCCCACTTTAGAGTTTGGTCGCTAAAGTGCACTAAGGTGCGCAACGCCATCAGGAGTTGCCCTTTTGAAATTGCGCCTACGCCCTGCCGCCCTGGTTTCCCTCTCCTCTGCTTTGTTGCTAACCCCCAACTTCAGCGCTCCCCGTTTGCTTGCGCAGGCGGTGTCCACCAACGGCGGTTCGATTCAGGGAACCATCTCCGATCCTTCGGGAGCCGCCGTCCCAGGCGCTACCGTGGTCATCAGCAGCCCGTCGACCGGCTACAGCCACACCCTGAAGACGGACGGCAGCGGCTTCTACAGCCTGGGCCCGCTGGTCCCGGGCGAATACTCGCTCGACATCACGGCGCCCAGCTTCGAGCGGCAGCGCATCACCACGGTGATCCGCACCGGCACCGTCACCCCCGGCAGCTCCAAGCTGACCATCGGCAACCAGGGTGAGACGGTCGAGGTCAACGCCGGCTCGCTCCAGGTCAACACCGATCAGCCAGGCATCGCCGGCGTGATCACCCGCGAGCAGATCGAGGCGCTGCCGATCAACGGCCGCAACATCCTGGACATCGCGCAGATTCAGCCGGGAGTCATCCTGCAGACCGGCGAAAGCTTCGATCCGACCAAGGCCGGTTACTCGGCCATCTCGGTTGGCGGCGTCTCAGGTCGTACCACCCGTATCCTTCTCGACGGCCAGGACATCACCGATGAGACCGTCGGCACCACGATCTTCAACGTGCCGACCGGCGCCGTGGACGAGTTTCAGCTGAACCGCTCCACGCAGGACGTTTCGGGCGAAGTGACCTCCACCGGCCAGGTGCTGGTCGCGACCCGCTCCGGCACCAACGCCTTCCACGGCCAGTTGTTCTACAACTTCCAGGACTATCGCGCCGGTTTCGCCGCCACCACCGGCGGTTTCGACGCGCCGTTCCAGCGCAACCAGTTCGGCGGCGACGTTGGCGGCCCGATCATCAAGGACAAGCTCTTCTTCTTCGGTGACCTGGAACGCATCAAGCAGGATCAGCAGAACTCCGCGACGACTGGCGCAACTTTTGCCGCCATTCAGCAGCAGTATCCGTTCTTTCCTTCGCCCTTTCGCGACACCTACAGCACGCTGCGCCTGGACTACAACGCCCCCAAGGGCATCCACATGTTCGTTCGCGGCACGTACAGTGTGAATGCGGATGCGTCCAACTTCCAGGACCTGTACTCGCTCTATGAGAACCGCGACAACGTCCCGGCGATCGTCGGCGGCGCCGACTTTACCACCGGCCGGTTCACCCACTCCTTCCGCGTGGGCTATGAGAAGTTCCACAACCTGCTGACCGACGGCACAGCGGAGGCCGGAACCTCGATCTACAATCCCTTCCTCGGCAATCCCTCCGGTGAAGTGACCCTGCTCGACACCACGGACAACTTCTACGCCGGTCCGAACTTCCTCGCCCCCCAGGGCACCTTCCAGTCCGACAAGCAGTTTCGCTATGACGGCACCTGGACCAAGGGAGCCCACTCCATCAAGTTCGGATACAACCTGAACCGTCTTCTCGGTGGCGGGTTCGCGGCCTTTTACGGCTCATCGTTGTACACGGTCTTTGGGCCTTCCAGCGCACTGGCCAATTGCAACGGCAACGCCTCGGCAGCAGCCTGCCCCGGCGATCCCGTGAACGGCTACGCTGCCGAAGTCTACGTGCTCGGCAACGGCAACGGATTCTTTACCGAGAAGCCCGGCTTCGGACTTTCGGGTGGCGGCGTAGAGGACTGGCGTGAGGGTGCCTACGCTGCGGACACCTGGAAGATCTCGCCGTATTTCACCGCTGTCTTCGGCCTGCGCTGGAGCGTCGATACGGACCGCGCCAACCAGGATCTGGCAACCCCGCTCTGCTCTAGTGTCTCCACTGCCCTTCAATTCACCGGTTGCACCGGCAACACCCCGCTGTTCGACCAGTACGCGGCCGGTCTGGGTGCTCGCACCCACCAGCCCTACGCCAACTTCGGACCACAGACCGGCTTCGTCTTCAGCCCCGGCAACCACAAGACGTCCATCCGTGGCGGCATCGGTATCTTCTACGAGAGCGACATCTTCAACAACACGTCGAATGCCCACTCTTCCGTGGTCAACGCCAATGGCGATTATTTCAACTACACCACCGTCTGCG
>CAXTFS010000353.1:0-3698 GCA_964243395.1 uncultured Acidobacteriaceae bacterium
GGACCGTACAGGCCGTCGGACGCGTCATCGGCTTTCTCAAACCAGTGCGCCGGCCGCAGCTGCAGGTAGCCCATGAGGCATACATCGGCGGCTGCATTGTCTTCGGGCCGCTTCAGGAACTCGTACTTGCCACCGGGCAGGAAGTTCCGCTCCACGTTCTTGAAGGATTTCTCATCGTCAAGATCGCCGATCAGCAGCAGGCCCCAGGCGTTTGCGATCTGCTCCATCTTCTCGCGGATGGGCTGCGGGTAATAGCCCGGGACGACCACGTTGCAAATGTCGTCGCGGAAGTTGAAATTGTCATTGCGCTGCACGATGAAGTGCTCCAGTGCCGCAATGTTGATCGAAAAGATATCCTGCATGGCCTTCGGATCGGCGTTCAGGATGAAAAGCTCCACCGGCTTGCGAATCTTTCCGTCGCCAACCTTGGTGTTCTCGAAGAACAGCTGCAGCTGACGGTAGGAGCTCTCCAGCGGACGAAGCTGCTTGAACATCTGCGCGAGCAGTTCATCGCGAATCAGTTCGGCGCTGTCGATCTGCCCCTGCAGCTTTTTGACCGTCTGCTCGTAGCTGTCCTCGGCGCTGATCAGCTTTTCAAAGTTGGTGAGCTGTCCAAGAAACTCCTTCGCAGACTGTGCGCTGAAGATGCTAGAGATGTCGCGCTTTTCGTTGGTCAGGCCAGGGTGCAGGTCGGCGAAGATGTCCTGCAACAGCTCGCGTGCGGAACTGTTGCCAAGGATCTGGTCAGTGGTGCGAGTAAGAGTCTGTGTCTCGGCCATAATTTACTTTTCCCCTTCGGCAACACGTTCCAGTTCGGTGCGCAGTTTGGTGAGGGCGTTCACAATCTCCTGACGCTGCGCGGCATTGCCCCAGGCACGGCGTACAGCGGGCAGCTTCCATCGATCCTTAAGACGGTACAGCAGATCGATGTTGGTCTTAAGATCCGCCACGTCGTTCCGCAGATAGGTCACATTGCCGTCTGCGTCACGTACCTCCTGCCGCTTCTGCAGATTTTCCGGATCGAAATCCTTAATGGACCGGAACTGGATTTCGGACCGGAACTCCGTCTCATCTGGACCAGCGTAGCCGGAAAAATCGATTTTTGGCTCAAACTTCCGAAACGCATCCGTTAAATCTTCGACCTTGGCCAAGTCCTCGGTCTCGGACGCGGCTTCTGCGCCCACACGTTCCAGGGTCATCGGCATCATCGCCGCCGCGGTAGAGGTCGGTACCTTACGAACAGCGGGGGTCACTCCCTTGCGAACTACTTTAACGAGAGGCATGAATACGGGCTCCTATTTCTGTTCAAAGGTGAGTCGCGTACGGGAAAGCTCGCCCCGTGGTTGAAGTTGAGTTGTTTGCGCGGCAGACCGTTGGATGGGTCCGCCCGCTTCGGCGGTAGCTTCAAAACCTGCGGGCAGGGAACTGGAACGAACCTGTACACCGGAGGCCGATGTGATCTGTGGACGGTCGCTGCTCCACCGCTTCGAACGCGCCGGGATGGCGGCCAGGTAACGCTCTCCCCAGACCAGCCGGGGCACCCAGAACCAGAGGATAAGAAGCAGCGCGATCGCGGCCAAAAAAAGCAGGTAGTAGATCAGCACCACGGACCAGCCTGCGTCGCTTGGCGGACCAACGGCGATGAGCGCCTGCAGCTCCGGTCCGAGCGCCTTGCGATCAAACACCGGCGCGTTGGTGGCAGGGCCCGTAAGCTGGGCGGGATCACCAGGCAGGATCGAGCCGTTCTCAAGCTTCAATTCCGGCGCCCACTGGAGATCCCGACCCATCAGGGCAAGTCGATTGTTCGCGGGGAGGAGCCACAGCAGTTGCACCTCATGACTGCTGGCAGAACGGCTCACATGCAAAGCGGCGAGCAGTTGATTCGCGTCGGCAGCATAGAAAAATCGTCGAGACAGCCGCTGCAAAGCTGCCGCATCGATGCTGTTGCGATCTCCGAAACCAATGCCGATCACGTCCAGGTGCGACGCCAGCATCTGTGCCGACGCCTGCTGCAGGCCCAACTCGCCGTTGAGGAGTTGTGGATCATCTCCGGGCAAGACCTCGTTCTTGCCGTCCGTCATCACGATCAGGTGGGGCTGCAGCTCGGATGCGGCATGTCCCTGTCGGCCAAGGTTTGCGACTTCGTCCTGCAGCGATTCCACGCCCGTGAAGACCGCCTGGTATAAGGCCGTGTTGTTGCTGGCAGACGGGGTGGGCAAGGCATTCAACTGCGCCAGGGCGTCGGCCTTGTTGCTGGCGTACACCGCAGAGCGGATCGTGGACACCACGTTGTGACTTTCAAACGGCACAATCGCGACCCGGTCCGTGCCGGTCTGCATGCCGTCCAGGAACTCACCCACGGCCGTTTTCACCGCGGCAATCCGTGACGGGCTTCCCGGGGCGGGCTGATTCATACTGCCGCTGATGTCGATCATCAACAGCACGATGTTGCTGTGTTGCGCAGCGTCCGGCCCCAATCCTACACTTGCATAGAACGGCTTGATCTCGTCCTGATCATGGCGAAGGGTAAAGGCGCGGGCAAGATCAGAAGCTGAAGGCAAGGTGATCGGTGCCGGGTTACCCGCGGCGTCGACCGGTGTCACGCCGACGGACATGCAGGGCACCTGCGTTACCGGCGCACAATCGACAAGGGCCGGCGGAATCGTTGCGCGTAGACGCACAGGCTTCTGGGCGCCGTTGCTCTGCTGAGCGAACAGGGCGCCCCACCCGAAGAGGGGGAAGAGCACAGCAGCGAAGTGAATGCGCTTCAGGGCCCGCATCGTCACTCTCCTCCCTTCTTGCTTTCGAAACGGAGAGCGGTGCGGCCGATCAAAAGATCGTCGGCCGGGTGCAATTCCTGGGAGCTCACCACCGTCTTGCCCTTGATTCGCAAAACGTATTTTGCAATGCCCTCGGGACCGCCTGCGTCCGGATGTCTGGCGATGAAGTAGCGTCCCTCCTTCGAGAACACCACGGCATGGCGCGGCGCCACGGCCGAGTCGGGGATAAAGATATCTGCCCCCTGTTGCACACGGGGACCACTGTTGGACGTGAAGGCGCTCCCGATCACGTAGGACTCGACGACATCCAGATCCCAGAACGTGCGGTTCTTCCCGAGCTTGTTCTGTGCCCGCGCATCGCCGGAACTGATAAAGCGCAGCAGGCCTTCTCGCACCAGCACAGGGGCAATGCCCGCCCCGAAGCCGGTACCAGCGCCGGCCAGCATCAGGCCGGCCACAGACAGACCCGCCGGTAAGTGTGGCGTAAACAGAACAAAGCAGACACCCCCCAACAGACCACCCGTGAGGCCGCCCGCATAGGCGTGAAGCACCCGGACACGATTGGAACGCGCCCAGCGCAGCCCGACGCCCAGGCCGATCAACGAGAAGCACAAGGCCCACACGGAAATGCGATAGAGCGACGGCGAGGTGGCGGCGATCCCGAGTCGCAGCGCATAGGCCAGCGCCGCTGCGACGATTCCGGCCGCTCCGCCAAAAAGCAGACCGTAGCCAATCGAGGCAGCCCGGATCTTGCCCAGCAGGACGCGGTCGAAGTGCAGGAACAGAAGGACGGCAATCAGGACGCCGAAACAGATCAGGTTGACCGCATCAGGCGCCGAGCGCAAACCGCTACTCGCCAGGGGAATGGCGATCAACAGACCGGTCATCGCGGCCAGGAGCCCCGCCGTGATGCCGACC
>CAXTFS010000354.1:0-3696 GCA_964243395.1 uncultured Acidobacteriaceae bacterium
GGTACGGACGGCAAACGTCCCGCGAACTCGGGTGCGCGTTCACCTGGCCCGGGCTGTCCGAGCTCGGCGGTGAGGGCCGCGCCAGGATCGCCGGCGGCCGGCATCTGCAGCGCCGTCCGGTAGAGCTCTGCCGCCCGCTTGCCATGACCACGGGCCTGCTCCGCGCGGCCGGCCAGCAACTGCAGGTCCGGATCCGACGGAAAGCGTGCCGAAGCGTCATGCAGCCAGGTCTCGGTCTGCTTGCG
The DNA here is from genome assembly GCA_964243395.1 of uncultured Acidobacteriaceae bacterium. Taxonomy (GTDB): domain Bacteria; phylum Acidobacteriota; class Terriglobia; order Terriglobales; family Acidobacteriaceae; genus Granulicella. The sequence goes on from CAXTFS010000354.1 coordinate 246, forward strand.
GTCCCCGGCAGCGAGTGACGCCGTGATGGCGGCGCGATACAGGCTCGCCGAAGCCTTGTTCCAGTCCTCGGCCCGGTAGATCACCACGGCCTGGCTGGGCAGCCCAGCGTTCACGTAGCCGTCCGCAAGCGCTGGGATCGCGTCAGGGTTCGCTGAGAACGCCTGAAACGCCGCGTTCAGCGTCGCAGCCGCATCGCGGACGTTCCCACGAGCAGCCTGCGCGTTCGCGCGCTCGGCCGCCCAGCGCACCCACAGGAGCTGCACCGCGCCGCACTGGGCGTCGGAGAGATCCTTGCGTCCGCCAAGGTAAAGCAGCACGCGATAGAGGTCCGCATCGTCACGGTTCGCCAGCAATAAAGCTGCAATCGCGGTCTCCAGGCTGACGGGTGGCTCGGCGCGGCGGGTCACGTATTCGGCCTGCGCCCGGGCGTACACCGTGGCCGCGGCCCCGGGACGTCCACCCTTCTCGTAGAGCGCGCCCACGGTCTGCAGATAGCCAAGATCGTGATTCAGCTGTTCCTGCACGTTTGCCGGAACCGGTCCCAGCTGCGACAGGGCGTCCGGATCGCGGTTAGTCGCCCCCAATGCCGCAATCGCCCCACCCCAGGCCTGCGCGCTGTTGGGGTTCGCCGCCAACGCGTCGCGGTACAGCCCGTAGGCCCGGACCGGATCGCCGCGGCGCAGGTATATGCCCGCCAGCTGGACCTGCGCCGGCGCGTAGGGCACCTGGTTGCCCAGGCGCTGCCGGGCCAGCAGACTCTCCAGCAAGGTCTGGGCCACCTCAGGGTGACTTTGAGCCTCATTCACGGTCGCGACCGCCACCACAAAATCCGGCTGCGCAAAGGCCGCGGCATAGCGCGCCGGTGACATGCGGCCGATGGCCGCGGAGGCAGCGCCGTCATGCCCCAGCGCCGCGTCCGTCACCACCAGGCCGACCCACGCCGCCGTGTTGTTCGGATCAGTCGTAAGGATCTGCCGGAGGAGGCTGACCGCCGCGTCCTTGCGTCCCGCCGCACTCAGCAGGTTGGCGTACGCCACAGGCAGATCGCCGGCGAAACCGCGTCCGGCCGGGGGAAGCGGCATCGCCAGCCCATCCGCAAAGGTCCGGTCGGCCTCCGCAAGCCGGCCGGCGGCCGCGTACGCAAGACCGATGTTGCGAGGCAGATCCGGCTCATGCGCGAGAGGACCGCGCACGGCCACCGGTAGCTGGTCGGCGGTCGTGAGGACCTCGGAGTAGTGCTCGCCGCCTGCCTCCGCCTTCAGCAGGCCAAGCCACGCTGCAGGATCGCCGGGCCGCGCGGTCGTATACCGCCGGTACACCGAGGCAGCGGCCTCATTCTGCTCCCCCGCCAGCAACGCTTCGCCCAACCCGCGCAACGCGTCGGCGTCGTCCGGATGCCCAGCCAACGCCGCACGAAAGCTCGTCTCAGCCCCGGGAAGATCGCCCCGCTGCGCCGCCTCTGTGCCCTTGCCGAGCAAGCCCGCATAGAGCGGATCGCTGATTACCGCTGGGGGAGCAGGGGCCGCCGGCCGCCCGGCCAAAGCCGCCTTGGCCGGATTCCGTCTTGACCGTGCAGTGACAATGGGCGCGACTGGCACGCTCGTAGCCGCTACTGCGGGAGCGGCCGGCACAGTCGTCGTAGCCGCTATCTTGGGCGTAGCGGGCACGGTCGTCGTGGCCGTGACCCTGGGTGCCGACGAAACGTTCGTCGTAGCCGTTACCCTGGGTGCCGACGGCGCACTGGCGACCGCCGAAGCGGGCGGCGGCGGCGCAGGACGATTTACCGCTGCCGGTCGGATGCCTGCCGCCCGGTTCGCCTCGGCCGCCGTCACCTGCGCCAGGCCGGCGATGGCCTGCTGATCCGTCTCGTCCCTTGCCAACAGGATCTTGAAGCGCTGCTCGGCCTCCAGCAGATGGCCGGACGCCAGCAGAGCGTACGCCGATTGCTCATAGGCCGCGTGGGCGCGCTGCGCCGAGCGAGCCTCGATCTGCTCCCCGGTGGGCAATCGCACCCGGGCCACCTGGGAGACAGCCGGCGGCGGCGCGCCACCCGCAGCAACCGACTCGCGCAGCGCAGTGGCCGCAACCGGGTCCCCTGGGAAGCGCTCCAGCAGCTTGCGGCCTTCGGCCCGTGTGCGCGGATTGGCAACCAGCGCTTTGCCCAGCGCAACCTGGTAACGCGACTGGTCCGGAAAGCGGTCCGACAACGCCCGCAATCCAGCAATGGCATGCGGACGACCCTCGTCGGTCTCCGCCTCGGCTTGGTAGTACAGCAGCGCCGTCTCACCGGGCGGCGGATTGCTGCCATAGAGGCCGCGGTAGATCGCCAGCGCACGCGAGGGTTCGCCCGCACTCGACAGCCGCGCTGCCTCCGCGAGTTGCGCAGCGGAGTTTCCCTCGGCCTGCGCGGTGACGCCGTCCCCGCTTTGCAGCACGGGATCCTTCGGGTTCACCGCGCGCAGACGGCTCTCGTAGTTTGCGACGTCAGCCGTACGGCCCTCCGCACGCGCGGCCCGCACCAGTCCCCCGAGGGCCTCAGCGTTCTTCGGGTCCACCAGCAGCACCTGCGCCCAGTCCTGCTTTGCGAGGTCCAGCCGGCCTCGCTCGGCAAGCGTGCGCGCCCGGCTCAGCAGCACTGCGGCCTGCGATCCATCGCCCTGGGCAAGCGTGTGGGGTCCCGCGCCAAGACTCAGCAGCGCACCCAGCAGCAGGCCGCCGGCCCGGTGCCTGTACGACGAAGCTTTCTTCATCGTGCGCTTGCGTCCCCGCATCCCATCCCCGCTGCGCTTTGCAGTTTCACTCTGAGCTTATCCGGTTTCTTCGGGTCTCTTTGGGTTTTGACCCTGTTTTCCACGGTTTTCTTCTGTGAACCCTCCTCATTCCGCTCCGCCTTCGGGAAGTGCGCCGGTTTCAGCGGCACAGGCCCTTCGGGACTTGACACCCGTACCTCCGCGCAATGACGCTGGTTGCCAACACCAGGTCATCCTCTCTTCGTGGGTTCCATGGACATCCCAATGCACTTGCCTTCGGCATCTCTCCTGCCGCGCCTCAACCGGTATCGAGGATCGATCGGCTTGCCGGCCGCTCTTCTGTTGCTCGTCTCCTTCGCCGCGCATGCGCAGGGTCCGTTCCCCTTCCAGGATCGCCAGCAACCCGCAGACGCGCGCATCAACGATCTGCTCGGGCGCATGACGCTGGAGGAGAAGATCGATTGCCTGGGCACGATCACCGCCGTGCCGCGCCTCGGCATCAAGAGCTTCGGCAGCTCTGAAGGCATCCACGGCGTGGTGCAGCGCGGCAACGAAAACCGGAACCGCTCCCGGATCACCACCACCCAGTTCCCCCAGCCGCCCGGCATGGGTGAGACCTGGGATCCAGCGCTCGTCGAGCAGGCCTCGGGCCCCGAGGGGCCCGAGCCGCGCTCCATCTCCAACTCACCCCGCTACGACC
>CAXTFS010000355.1:0-3678 GCA_964243395.1 uncultured Acidobacteriaceae bacterium
CGACCAGCAGCAGTTCAACGACCCAGACCAGACCTCTGTGAGACAGCAGTTCTCTGTGCGTTCTGTCCAGCCGGACACTCAGAGCACTTTCGTGTCCTGACCCCTACCACAGACGATCTTCGGCGAATCTATCAAACGGTAAGTGATACTCCAATTCGTCTTCGAGATGGCATCGTTAACCGCGGTCAACTTGTTGCGGAAATTAGATGGCGCGTGTTTTGGGCGCGATGCGGCTATGCCTTGTTGTTGGCGGTGACGGTGATTGGCACGCTCGCTGCGATTGTGGCGGCATGGGAAGGCCGGAAGACGTTTTAGGACGTGGTGGCCGTCGCGTCTCCCGGAAGCTTCTGACACTTAATCCGGCATGAGCCGCGGGAGTGAGACAGGGCCGTTGCTCGACGGTGGTCGTGATGAACGACACGGCATGCCGCTGTCATCCTCTTGACGCCTCCAGTCGGCGAACGTCGCGGATCGCTTTCTCCACTAGGCCTATAGCGTCCTTAATCTTTCCCCGAGTGAAGTCCGCATTCGTGTCCGCATGGTTCCATGCCTGCTTCAGTGCATCCAACGCTCGATCTAAGTCCGACTTAGCGCTCATTCTTATTTTAACCGCATCGCGGCCTCCCTTACGATTGATCCCTTGGTGATCATCGCGGTGATGGTGGGTGGAATGCCTCTCTCGCCGCCAGCAGTTCGGATTGCGGCATATACCGGCTTTAGGTCCGACGCCTCCAACGACGACACTTCAACTGCAGCGTTCTCCACCAGCGTCGCTGGACGATCTGGTGCTACCAACGGCAGTATCTTGTGACTGTCCCAAACAGCAATTCACCGTCAGGACAGACCGCGAACACCTTGGAGAAGCGGTTTAGGATTGCCAGGGATATATCGGCCAACGTGATCACGATGATCTATCTTCCTGCAAAATGGCAACGACTACCTATGGCAACGTAATGCACTGCTACAAGAACCCAGCCCCTGCATGGTCTCGGAACATATTAGCCCGCCGCACATAGCCTGCCACCGTTTCCACCCGGCGATGACGGCTCACCTCCATCATTCGCAGCGCATCGGCGCCGGCCTCGGCCGCGCTGGTGAGGAGCCCGGCCCGCAGACTGTGGGCGAATAACCTAATTAGGGGGATGCTGCCCGGACCTGTGAGTTCGTCAGATTGAGGTAGAGGTCCGTGAACGACTCGAACGCCCTCCCACGCCAAAGGAGTTTGCCCGACACCGCGACACGCTTGCCGATCCAAGGCTTTAATAAGCGTCTTGCATCAGGGTTATCCCCCTCGACACCAACTTCCCGGGTGACAGTCGGGGGAACAGCAACGATGCCGCCAATAATCTGAGCACAAAGCGGCTTATCGAGTTCCAAGACGAGGAAATGCATCATCGATACATCTCGCGGGTTATCCGGGTCCCCACCGGGCCGCGTCTCAAGATGTTGGCGAGGCTGCACTACGCCAGAAAGCGTGACCTCTGCCGACTCCTCTGCAAAGCGTAAGCAATCTCCTGCCGCAACTGTCCTTGAGGGAGACATCGAGTGAGAAAAATTTACATTTGGCGCTACTAAAGTGTGCGGTCCGTGACCATCCTTGGAGTCATATGTCACGATGCTCGTGTTCGTTCTAGCGGATTGCACTTCTACCTGTGTTCCAGGAGGGACATCGACGCACCCGCCTGACAGCGCCGCTTGCCGATCGCCAGACGCCTCCGAAGGGGTGCCGATCCGGTTCCTTCCGTCAGGCAGGATCAAACGGGCGAGCACGTCAGGTGAGGCGCACATTAAGGTGTCGCGTGTCGACGCTATTGTCTCGGCGGATGCGGACACCGAAGCGAGCAGCGTAAATAGTATCAGGCCTGCTAAGAACGCCAAGGCGCCTCCCGTTCTGATCACCCGCGCCGTCGGTGTCTCCTGGCGCATTTGACGTCCCAACCTTCTCCAGTGACACGTTACATAGACGGCTTCTTTATCGAAGCTTCTCTCACTACCTCCGTGGATAACTGCAAAGCAGATTTGCGATACCATGCCGTGGGTGGAACCAGACTCCACAATGGGTCTAGATCTTGGCGACGGCGGGGCGTGATGGTCGCAGAGTGACCCCGCGCTCGTCCACCGACAGCCGGGCCTCGGGGTATGCCGCCATGGCCAACTCCAAGCATTCGATGAAGTGGGCCCGGAATTTACGGATCAGGCTGAACCCAGCTCCGAACTGGTTATGAAGTGCAGGCCAGCTGATAGACACGTCGCCGGTGAGGGCGTGGAGCCTATAGGCAAGCCAGATGTACACATCAATTACCATCGATCGAGGACCAATGGCCCGCAAACCGGCCTCGCTGACTGGTACGGGATGGTCGCGAAGCGCGCGGTAGAATTCCTCGTTGAGCAAAACTCTATCGTTCCAGAGGGTCGGCTGGTCAACGTCGACACTGGCAAGGCTGATGCTGCCGTCGACAAACCCACCATGCCGCATAACCTCCATTTCACCACGTGACGTGAAGAACTGGAGTCGGCAACCGGATATGCGCTTCGCTTGCTCCGCTACCATGCGGTAGGTAGTCCCACCGATCGATAAGCCCATCGTTCCCAACCAAACGCGCATCGATCGGCCGAGCTCGATCTCCCTGCTGCCCGTCTTCACGGCTTCGCTTTGCAGGAACAGTAGAATGAAACGGGCGTAAGAACCGTAGGGAAGGCCAACGGGCTTTCCTACGCGGTCTCTGCCTGACTCCAGCAGTAAGGTTACGTTGTGTCCTTCTCGCCGCCAGAATAGTTCTTGCTGCGGCTTGTGCGGCAATGACGTCAGGGCAAACCCGCTATAGGTGAACCCCATCTTGTCGGCATCTTCGCTAAGAACCTTGTAAGCTGCTTCGACGAGGGCCCGCTGGTGTTTTGATGCTGCCTGCCTTCGAGCTTCGTCTACGCCTTCCCGAAGAATGATCTGATGGATGTTCGCCACAATGCGTCACCATCGGCGGCGTGGTAGCCTGTCGTCAACGTGGAGTCTGGTTCCGGAAGCTATTCGAAGAGCTATTAGACTCTACTATTTGTTTGTGGAACCAGACTCCACGGGACGATTCGGTTTATTGGAACCAGACTCCACAGATTGCGGAACCAGACTCCACGGGACAATCCCATTTTCTGTGAATATCTTAGCTGGGTGTGGAGTCTAGTTCCGGCTCTTGTCGACCCGAGTTGAAGCGACAGGCTAAGCCTCTACGCAAACCCCAGTTCCTTGGGCTCATTGAGATCGGGAACGTGCCAATCTTTGAACCACTGCTCACGCTCGTGGCTGTCGTCAAGGTAGGGGCCAATGGTAGACCAATCCGACGACGCTCGGCACAGTAGCGTTAGGTTTGGGCACATCCATGGACTGGCAGGAGTGCAGGAGTGCATTATACCAAATGAACAGCTCACCAAACGCGCGACGGTGATTGCTTTGCACGTCGTGACGCCCGCGCCAGCTACGGGTCGTGCCCGCTGCCGTGGCAGCATGACGACCATGTCACGACCTGAAGCCCTGCTACGGCGATTGCCGCCTCACTGCGAAGGAGGAACCTCGGCGCTATTGCGTCTCAAGCGTACTAAAAAATACGCCTGCATTTCCTGCCCGCCCACCATCAAGCTGATACAACAACGTCGGCTCCGTCACAACGCTCGGTCCGTGCCCTACAA
>CAXTFS010000356.1:0-3677 GCA_964243395.1 uncultured Acidobacteriaceae bacterium
TGCGGAAGAAGCACCACGTTTCGTCGCCTTACCCAAATGCGATCTTGGCCACATATCCCCTAAACATTAACTAACCGAACCTTCCTGCAAACCTGAAATTACCCAAACTGCTCCAGAAACCGCACATCGCCGCCGTACAGCAGACCGATGTCCGCGATGCCGTACTTCATCATGGCAATGCGGTCCACGCCCATGCCGAACGCAAAGCCGGAGATCCGCCGCGTGTCATACAGCGGCTCGCGACCCAGCTCGACCCGTCGTCCGTTCACGGCCTCGAACACGTTGGGGTCCACCATGCCGCAGCCCAGCAGCTCGATCCAGCCCGAGTGCTTGCACTTGCGGCAACCCTTGCCGCCACAGAACGGGCAGGAGATCTGCACGTCCGCGCTTGGCTCCGTGAACGGGAAAAAGCTCGGAAAAAACCGCGTCTTCACCGACGAGCCAAAGAACGCCTTCATGGCAAAATCCAGCGTCCCCTTCAGATCGCTGAACGTGATATTCGTATCCACGCACAGTCCCTCCACCTGGTGAAACACCGGCGAGTGCGTCGCATCCGCGGCATCGTTGCGATGCACCTTGCCCGGAATCACCACCCGCAACGGCGGCCCCTGCGCCAGCATCGAGCGAATCTGCACGGGCGACGTGTGGGTGCGCATCAGCAGGCGATCGCGCAGCGGCTTTGCCTCCTGATCGGCCACCACGAGCGTGTCCTGGGTGTCGCGCGCGGGATGGTTGGGCGGAAAGTTCAGCGACTCGAAATTGTAGAAGTCACTCTCCACCTCCGGCCCCAGCGCGACCGAGTACCCCAGCCGCTCAAATACCGCCACAATCTCCGCCATCGTCTTGATCAGGGGGTGTTCCGCACCGATCCGCGGGGCGCTGCCCGGCAGCGTGAGATCGATGCCACTAGCCAGTGTCGGAGTCTGTGACCGGCCCGGCGCCTGTACCCGGCCCGGCGTCGCCGCCTCGGCCAGAACGGCCTCCACCGCCTCTTTCAATGCGTTGAAGCGCTGACCGATCAGGCGCTTCGCTTCGGGCGGAGCCGCCTTCAGCCATGCCTCGGAGATCGCCTTCAGCCGGCCCTGTTTGCGGCCCAGCCACTCCAGCCGAAACGCCTCGGCCTCAAAGCCGGACGCAGCCGCTGAACCACGCGCTTCGGCGAGCACGGCAGCAAAGGCAGCGTCCAACGACGCCTCAGAAAAATCAGTCAGTTGCGGTATGTTCAAGGGCCTTCCCTGCAGCCTGCCAGTAGCGGCTACAGACCAGTCTAAGACGTTGGCACGTCTACAGCGCCCACCAGATCACCAGACCCATTAGGCCGCCCAGCAGCAGGCTGCGCTTGTCCGTGATGGCCCAGACCACCGGGTCGTCGTGCATTTCACCACGGCTGGCGAGCATCCACACCTGGCTCAGCCATAGCAGCAGCACCGGCACCATCAGCCACATGCGTCCCGTGTGCCGGTACAGCAGGGTTGTATCGGGATTGGAGATATACAGCGTCATCACCACAACCGCCGCATACGCGGCACCCGTTCCCAGCGAGCGCAGCTGCTCCAGGTCGCCGACAAAATAACCGCGCCCGTTGGTCACGTTGCCACCACGCTCGCGCAGACTTTCGAGCTCGCTGAAGCGCTTGACGAAGGCGAGGGACAGGAACAGAAACACACTGAAACCCGCCAGCCACGCCGATACCGGCACGCCCGTCGCGGCGCTGCCCGCCAGGATGCGTACGGTGTACAGGCCGCTCAACACAAACACATCCAGCAACAGCTTGCGCTTGAGATAGAACGAGTACAGCAGCGTGGTGACGGTGTAGAGCCCCAGCCACTCAAGAAAACGGTACGGCTCCGCCAGCCGCTCCCCGCCACTCGCAAACGCTGCAAAGACGTCCGGCACTGCCAGCGCCAGCAGCACCGAGGCGATCATCATGCCCACCACGGCGCCAACGCCCGCAAACGCCGAGAGGTCGCCCGCCGCAAAGGGCCTGCGGCGCTTCCGTGGGTGCCGCCGATCCGCCTCGATATCCAGCAGATCGTTGATGATGTAGGTCGCCGATGCGCACAGACCAAAGCTCAGGAACGCAACCGTCGCGGCCAGCAGGGTGGGCAGGTTCAACGCATGCGCCAGCAGCGCCGGCACAAAGATCAGGGTGTTCTTGGCCCATTGGTGCAGCCGAATCGCGCGCAGCCAGCTCTTGGTGGCCGGTGTGCGGTCCTGGAAGCTGAGCGCCGGCACCACCTTTGCCCGCGCCAGGCCTGCGCTCAAAGAGCGATGCGGGTTGGCCACCATCGGCGACTCGCACGCGACCAGCAGCTCCGTATCCGGCTTCGCATTGCCGATGTAGCAGAAGCTCTCGCCAAACTGTGCCCGAAACGCCGCCAGCTTGTTGCCCCCGGCCAGGTTCGTTTCGCCGTCGGAGGCCAGTACCCCGGCAAAGATGCCCAGATACTCGGCAACGCGGTCCGCCAGCCGGCGATCGGCCGCCGTGGCCAGGTAGATCGCCCGTCCCGCCCCATGTTCCTTGCGCAGCCACTCCAACAAAGGCTGGTTGTAGGGCAGATGCGCCACATCCAGCGTCACCGCGGTGGTCACATGCTGCTTGAACGACGCCTTGCCCTCGCGGATCCAGCCCGGAATGCGCACCACCGCCGCCGGGTGCTGCCGCGCCATCGCCAGCACGGAATCCACCAGCGTGTCCGACTTCACCAGCGTGCCGTCCAGATCCACACACAACGGCACCCCCGCCCGCAACGGAACCCCCATTGCAGCGACACTTTGGTCCGTTACGAGATGCGGTGTGGCCATCGGATACAGCTCAAAAAGGTACCGCTTGGGCGTTGGACGTACTGCCGACACTATACTTCAACGCCCCGGCTTCCCTCGGTCACCGTCGTGTACCCGCATCCGGTTACGAGCGTCACTCGACGAAACGGTGTAACCCGCCGTAGCGTCTAACCAAGTGATGCCGTTGCGTCAACGCAGTTCCGTATCCCTCGTAGCTCTTGCCTGCTGGCCCGCTTCGCTCGTGCTCGCCTGCGCCAGCGCCCGTGCGCAGATGCACCACGTCGACAAGCCCGAACGCGTGACTCGCGCCGTCGGCGTCTACGAGTGGACAGGCGATCTGCCCAGGCCCACCGCCTCACGCTTCGTGCCGGTTTCCCTCTTCATTGACGGACATTTTGAGGAAGCAGGCGTGTACCTGGCGCGGCCTGTCCCATTTGCCCTGCAGTACGGCGACGTCTACGCGATCGAGCACGCCGGTGAGCCCGCCGGCCTGCTGGACTTCGCCTCCGCCAAGCGCATCACCGGCGCCTCGCTGGCGGACGAGAACCCCACAGGCGCCTGGTATGGCTTTGGCCGCTTCACCCCGGAAGCCCCTGCAGCTCCGGCGGCGCCGCTGCATGCGTCGACGCACGTGGGCAGCATCCAGGCCACGCCGGATCCCAACCACCCGCACCCTCTGAGCACCCCGGCACCGTCCACCCCGGCACCGTCCAACCCGGCACCGTCCACCGACAGCACGGGCAGCGATCGGCCGCAGATGACGCGCCGAGCCCCCTCCACCGACACCGGTTCCGCTCCGTCGACGGGCAGCACGCCTCCGGCCGCCACCCCTACCACCACCGGGAGCACCGCACCGGACAAGGACGACGACCTCGACCGCCCCACCCTGCGCA
>CAXTFS010000357.1:0-3659 GCA_964243395.1 uncultured Acidobacteriaceae bacterium
CCGCGACAAAATCGCTTATACTACCGGGAAAGTGGTACCCCCGGTACAACCAGACAGTTCAACCGACGCCGCACCGGCTCCTGAGGCGGTTCCCCTTCATCGTGCCATTTACCAGGAACTTGTGCGCGAGGTTACCGAGGGGATGTACAAACCCGGGGAACGCATGCCCAGTGAGGCTGTTTTGTGTGAGCGCTTCGGCGCGTCACGCATCACCATCGCCAAGGCCATTCACACCCTGCAGCAAGACGGTCTGGTCCTGCGGCGGCCCGGCTCCGGAACCTACGTTCAGCAGACCAAAGCTTCCAACAGCCATCAGTTCGGCCTGCTGATTCCGCAACTTGGGACCACAGAGATCTTTGAACCCATCTGCCAGGGCATCATGCGCGCGCCGATGGCCAAATCACATGTGCTGCTGTGGGGGCATGCCTCCAGCGAACCTGATCTCGATGGTCTCGGTCGTGTCGGTGCGCAACTATGTCAGCAGTTCATCGATCAAAAGGTCTCGGGTGTGTTTTTTGCCCCGCTTGAGTACACTCCCGACCGCGATGTGGCCAATCATCACATTGTAAGCATGCTGGCCAAGGCAAAGATTCCCTTGGTGCTGCTGGACCGCTGCTTCGAGCCGTACCCGCGACGCTCCTCGCTTGATCTGGTGGGCATCGACAATCAGCGGGCTGGCTTTGTGCTCACCCGCCATCTCTGGAATCAGGGTGCGCGCCGCATCGTCTTTGTCGCGCGCCAGCGTTCCGCGACCACCATTAACGAACGCATCGCAGGCTACCAGTTTGCGTTGCACGAGGCCCAGGCAGGGTCGACCGTGCGCGTTCTGCTGGGTGACGCGGATGATCCAGCCTTTGTACGAGACCTGCTCCACAAGGAGCGGCCAGACGGCATCGTCTGCGGCAACGACCTGACCGCGGCGCGCCTGATGCGGTCTCTGCTGAATCTCGGAGCAACGATTCCAGAGACCATCCGCATGGGCGGCTTCGATGACGTCAGTTATGCGCAGTTCCTGCCCGTGCCCCTGACCACCATTCACCAGGATTGCTCCGAGATCGGGCGCGCTGCAATCACCCTCATGCTGGGACGTCTGCAGGAACCACAACGCCCCGCATGGGATGTGCGTGTGCCGTTCAAGCTGATCGTTCGTCAATCCTGCGGGGCCAAGTCCTAGCTGCCGCACCCTTGTTTTCCGAACCCAAAAACGCTGTTGCAAACCGCCTGTTCCTCCAGTGACCGCCTCGCTCAAAGCCGTGTTCCTGCTCACCGCAGCGATGGCGGTGCCGCATATGTCATCGCCGGAGAACGCAGGGCCCGCGACAGCGCCTTCCACGCAGGCCGTGGAGGCACGCCTGCGCGCCATCTACGCGGCGACGGACTGGAAGGCCGACCCCACCAAGTGTGCCAAGCGGGCAGCCTACTTCAAGCTGCTGCTCGGAAGCGGCAAACTCACAACCGAGCAGCAGCGGGTCGTCTATCCCCAGCTTGCGCATGAGTTGTTGAGTGCCGGCGATCCGAACGCGAGTCTTGCGGCGTTGACCGCCTATGCTGCGTTACCGGGATTCACACCCGCCGAGCAGCAGTCGCTGCATGAAAGCCGTGCGCTGGCCTGGCTGCGCCTTGGCGAACAGGAAAATTGTCTGCAGATGCATGGGCAGCACTCCTGCGTGTTTCCTTTGCGCGCCACGGCCGTGCACGGCACCCCGCGCGGAGCGGAAGGCGCTGTCGGTGAGCTGACCTGGCTGCTGCAGCACAACCACGACGATGCGCTTTCGCGCTGGTTGCTGAACATCGCGTACATGCAGCTTGGCCGTTGGCCGCACGGTGTGCCTGCGCAGTGGCTGCTGTCGGCATCGCTGTTCGCCTCAGAAGGGCAAACGGGCGAGTTTCTGGACTATGCCGGCATGGCGGGTGTGGACGTGATCAGCCATGCCGGTGGTGCGATCGTCGAAGACCTCGATGGCGATGGCTTTCTGGATGTGGTGACTTCGTCGTCGGGTCCGCTCGATGCAATGCACCTGTTCCATAACAACGGGGACGGCACCTTCTCTGACTGGACCACACGTGCCGGTCTAACGGGCGAACTGGGCGGCCTCAACCTTGTGCTGACGGATTACGATAACGACGGACACCCGGACATCCTGGTGCTTCGTGGCGGCTGGTGGGGGAAGTACGGGGCGTACCCGCTCAGCCTGTTGCACAACCGCGGCGACGGCACATTTGAAGATGTTACGGAACGTGCCGGGCTAACGCATCTGGACACACATTCGGACGCGCATTCGGCCACGTCCTTGGGCGTCGGCCCCACACAGACCGCTGCCTGGGCCGATTACGACAACGATGGCCGGCTCGATCTGTTTGTGGGCTATGAATCGGCGGCCGACGACCCTCATCCCTCGCTGCTCTTTCATAACAACGGCGACGGTACGTTCACTGAAGTGGGCCATGCGCTGGGGCTCGACCGGCAGGGCTTTGTGAAGGGGGTGGCCTGGGGCGATTACAACAATGATGGCCGGCCGGATCTGTTTCTTTCCACGCATGATGGACACAACCGCTTGTTGCGCAACGATGGGCCAGCCGACCCCGCGCACCCAGACCCCGCGCATTGGCGTTTTACTGATGTGACCGCGCAGGCAGGGCTTGCGAAGCAGGGGCCGAGTTTTGCCACGTGGTTCTTTGATTACAACAATGATGGCTGGCCGGATCTGTTTGTCGCGGGCTACTCGGCTGCCTCCATGCAGGATGTGGGGCGCTTCGAGGCGGGGCAGCCTTTCGATGCCGGCGTTCCCCATCTGTATCGCAACAACCGCGATGGCACCTTCACGGATGTAGCCCACCCACTGCATCTTGACCGCGCCATTCTCACCATGGGAGCGAACTTCGGCGACCTCGACAACGATGGCTGGCTGGACGTATATCTGGGCACAGGCGAGCCCTCGTACCAGGCGCTGCTGCCCAACCGCATGTTCCGCAACGATGGTGGACAACGCTTCCAGGATGTGACCACGGATGGCGGCTTCGGGCACCTGCAAAAGGGGCACGCCATTGCCTTTGCTGACATCGAGAACCGTGGCCAGGAAGACATCTTCGAAGAGATGGGCGGTGCGTTCCCCGGCGATCCCTACCAGAGTGCGCTGTACCGCAACCCAGGGCACGCAGGCCACTCGATCACGCTGCGGCTGGAGGGCACACGGTCCAACCGGGCCGGGTACGGTGCGCGCCTTGAGGCGGTCTTCCGCGAAGACGGCCGAGAGCGCCACGTCTTCCGTCTTCCCGGGTCTGTGTCCAGCTTTGGCGGCAACCCCATGGAGCAGCACATCGGTTTGGGAAAGGCCACGTCGATTGACACGCTGCGCATCCATTGGCCGGCTGGTGCGGCCGCCGATCAGGTTTTTCATAACGTCGCCGTGGACCGGCAGTACCACGTGCGCGAAGGAGCATCCTCGCTTGCCGAAGAGCCTCGCCGGAGCTTCACATTAGGGCAGGCCACCCTGCACGCGGATGCGATGCACTAGTTCTCGACAGCTGCAGTGAAAACTCTCAAAGTCGCGATATCCAAGTTTTAGTTCCACATTTAGAAACAAAGACTTACGACCGTTTTGCACCAGTTGCCATGCATTGGGGGATTGACGTCCACAGGGAGTTTTAGGCGAAGATAA
>CAXTFS010000358.1:0-3638 GCA_964243395.1 uncultured Acidobacteriaceae bacterium
TGTTCCGCAAGCTCACCGGCATGAGCCCAAGCGCCTATCGCATGGCGCGGGGTACTTGAAGCGCAGGCGAGACCGATCACCGGGCTGGGTTCGGCCCTGCCTATAGTGGTGGGCGGGGTGGCAGTGCCATCTGACCCAAGACCTCACCCCATACCGTTCCAGCCCGACTTCGTCATTGCTTTGCTCGAACAGATTTTCAATGGCCCAGCGCGTGCCCGCCACCCGCACCACCTCGGCAAGCCGGGTCGCCTGGGGCGCATGGGTGAGGAAGAACGTCACGTTCTCGGCGTCGCTGATGCTGCGCTGGGCTTGCAGCGCGCAGGTAAAGCCTCCTGCTCCGCCGTTGAACGGCAGGTGCGCCCAGTTATATAAGCGTGGCCGTTTGACGCCCTCGCGTGGGCTCAGCCGCTGCCGCGCATTCGCAGCCAAGTTCTCAGCCGGACCCGGATACGGTAAGAACGCAGCAAGAATCCGGAGATCACGATGATTTACCGAAAGACAAGCGAGCAGAGCCTAATTTAGTGAAGAGTGACTTACCAACACGAAGGTGCAAAGAATCTTTGATATCGTCTTATACGAGAAGGTGCACACGCAGATCAGCACCTGTCGCTTGAACGCGCTGGTAGCGTCGGGAACATGCGGTGCAGCTGGTCCGATCTCGCCGGCTGATGTGTCCGGCACCACCGCACTGGACCAGTCCGCCCTAAGTGTCCACGAGGCTATATCGGTTGCGCGTCAGAACGACACGGGTCTGGAGAGGGTCGCCTCCCTGCCAATCGGGGACGGCAATGCGACAGTCTGTAGTAGCTTTGAATGCAAGCAGGCGCGTGACCAAGTGTTCACACCATTCCATGAGCTGAAAATACCTTTTGCCTGCAACTCATGCGCGAAGGGTATAAAGTGGCTGAGCCTTCCTGGCTCTTGTCTCGTCTGCGATAATCTATTGAACATCAGAGGGGTAGAAAGCACTTCGTCAAGCACCAGTGCCTTATTAGCAGGCCTGATCGCAACGCATGAGAGTGCCCTTCACGGCAAGGCTTTGACTTTAGGCACATGGACCTTCTGACATTAGGAACTGTCATGAGTATTGATGACCCGGCTCCCTTACTGACCCGTAACGGAACCCTTGCCCTCCCAGATGAGCGGCCGTCTTATGTCCTCGGTCAGAACGTTTACGCGATCGTCGTCACAGGAGCAGACACCGCTGGCGTATACGCCATCCTCGATGGGTATTTTCCACCGAATGGCGAGTCACTGCCGCACTGTCATGCCCACGAGGAAATGTTCTTCGTGATCGATGGCGAGCTAGACGTATTCTATAATGAGGCTCGTGTGGTCCTGGGGCCATTTGCAGGAATCAATATTTCATCTTGGACGCCGCATATGGTCAAGAATCTAGGCAAAGCGCCTGTGAGGGTGCTTATTACGGCGTCACCAGCCGGCCTAGAAAATCACCTTCTTGAGATTGGGAAGCAGGTAGCAACCCGCACGTCTTTACCACCAACTCTTTCAGAAATGGAACGCGAAAACCTCATCAGGCTGATGCTAGAGACTTCCAGGCGCTATAATAATCGCCTGCTGCCGGAAGACATGTTCGATCACTTGATGGCC
This sequence comes from uncultured Acidobacteriaceae bacterium, assembly GCA_964243395.1. Lineage (GTDB taxonomy): Bacteria > Acidobacteriota > Terriglobia > Terriglobales > Acidobacteriaceae > Granulicella. The sequence continues at coordinate 1,612 of CAXTFS010000358.1, forward strand.
GACCCCACTTCTTGAACAAGCGTGGATGTTCTCTTGAACAGCCCCGGATATTCGAACCTGAGATGGAACTCCGCCCTAAAGATTGCGGTGCGGCCAGCCGCTTGCGGTCCGGGTGGACGGCGCAGCAGAGCGTGGTGACACGGAAGATGATTGCGCCAGCTTCTCGGATACTTTCGCCATGAATGCCGCGGTCTGTCCGTCGTAGAATTGAAATCCCGGGCTGCCTGGGGGTGAACTGGTCGATTGGTGGCCATTGTCGTTTTGCAGCACCTCGACGCGCCCACTCGGCACCTGCCCGGCGAAGGCCGCGATCGCGTGGGCTGGCAAAAGCTGGTCACTCGACGAGGCCAACCACAGGATCGGGCACCTGATGCGCGCCGCCAGGGCAGCCTCACCGCCATGCAGGGCAGGAACGTCACCCCCGATGGTCCCGAGATAGCGCGCGGTGATCTCGTCGGCACGCCAGCGTGCAATCCAGCCCTGCGCGATGTGCTCGACCTTCCCGGCACGCCCGGCCGCGTCCATCGCGGCCAGCCTGCTGCGGCCAGTCAGCGTGGGATAGAAGCTTTCCACCGCTGCCCTCATCCCCGCCGGCCCGCCGTCTATTGCGAGGATGGCGGCGACGGCATCGATGGCGGCCTGCGCATAGCCGTCGCAGCGCGCCGCGCTGTTCCAGAGCGCCATGGCGCCGAACAGCTCCGGGTGCAGCGCGGCAAGGTCCAGCCCGACCAGGGTCGAAACCGAGACACCGGAGAACACGACGTTCCGCTTCGCCCCGAGCGCGTCGAGCAGGCCCGCAAGCGCGTTCGTCAGGTCGCGCATGGAATAACGTGCGGGGAAGTCATGCGTGGTGCTGGCGCGCGAGGAGCCGCCCCCGCCCGGCAGGTCAATCGAGATGATGAAGCGTCCTACCGGGTCGAACGCGCCGCCACGGCGGCAGAACGGCAGCGCCCAATCGCGGTTGCCGCTCGCGCCGTGGCTGAGCAGCACCGCGTTGCCGCCATCCCTGTCGAGTTCGCCCATCGTCCAGTAGCCGATGTTCAGATCGAGGACGGTGCCGCCCTCAAACCTGAACCCCTTGAGCGTGCTATGCCCTTGAAGCGGGGACCCGGCACCGGCGGCCTCGACGGTTTGGGCCGCGCTCATCGCTGCGGCTTGTCCATCAGGTAGTCGAACATGTCCGGCGGCAATATCCGGGCGTTGTGGCGCTCGGAGCTGCCAGGGATCAGCTTGGCGATCCGCTCCTTTTCCGCTGGCGGCAGGGCGGGCGGCGGGGAGTCGCGATGCGGCACGCGGCTGCCGATCTCGGCGAATTGGTCCTCAAGGCCCGACGGCGACGTGACGCAAACGACCCGCGTCGGCGACGAGGTGAAGTTCTTGAGCGCGTGCGGCGTCCAGCCCGGCAGGTGAATGACAGCGTCCTTCTTCAGGGTCGTGCGCGACTGGTCGTGGAACACGGTCAGCTCGCCCTCGATCACGAAGAGCGTTTCCTGGTAACCGTGGCAGTGCGGCGGCGGCCCGCCGCCCGAGGGCACGAAACCATCGATCAGGGCGTATGCGCTGCCGGTGTCCGCCCCCGTGACAACGAACGTGTAGGTGTCCTTGCCCACGACGTAGGACGGCTGGTTGGCTGCCAAGGCAACGATGGCCTTGCGCGTTGGCAGGGGGATTGGGTTTGGATCGTCCATAGATATGCTCCTTCACTGATCATGACGCATAGGGGCGTCAGCCCATCACTCGGCGCCGGGATCGGGCTGGAAGCCCGCCGCCTCGATCCCGGCTATGACGCACGCCTCATCGTTGTCGGCGATGTCCCCGCTCGCTCCGGCGGCGCCGACGACGCTTCCGTCCTTTGTCCGGATCAGCACCCCGCCCGGCACCGGCAGCACCCGCCCGTCGGCGAGTGATGCAAGAGCTCCGAAAAACGAGGGCAGTTTCTGCGCCCGACCTGCAAGGTTCCGCGTTCCGAAACCCATTCCGAGCGCCGACCATGCCTTGCCGCTGGCGATCTCTGGGCGGAGCAGGCT
>CAXTFS010000359.1:0-3630 GCA_964243395.1 uncultured Acidobacteriaceae bacterium
CCTGAGCGTGCTCCACCAGGGCTGCAAGGGAGACCGGGGCGAAGTTCATGTGGACTTCCCTGGCTTCGATCTGTGCCATCTCCACCGCCTCGCCCACCAGCCGATTCAGGCGATCGCTCTCCTCATCGACGATGGTGAGCAGCTCGCGCCGGTCGTCTTCATTCAACCCGTCGGTGGAAAGCAACGTGCTCGCCGCCCCTTTGATGGAGGTGAGAGGGGTACGCAATTCATGCGTGATGGAATCGAGGATCAGGTTGCGCAATCGTTCACTTTCCTTGTTGGCTTCGCTCCGGGCAACGTCTTCCAGCGCCTGTGCGCGGTCCAGCGCAATGGAGATCAGGCCGCCGATGGCCTGGAAGCTCTCCGGGGAGAGTCGCACCCCGCGCAGCAGCAGCAGACCCCGTGGCCGAACGCCGGCTCGCAACGGGACAAAGGTCTCGTTGCCCGGCTTTGTCTCCGGTACGGAAAGACTCAGGGCGAGCTGCCGGAAATGCGGTGCTTCCACCTGAGAGACCTGCCCCAGCCCGGCATGGTAGAGCCGATCGCCGTCAAGAAGATACAACACAACGGAGTCGGCATTGGCAGCGGTCTTGATCAGCAGAGGCACTGCGTTCACCAGCACCACGACGTTGTCACTCTGCAGCAGATCGCGGCTAAGGGTGAACAGAACCTCTACCTCGTGTTGACGTGTGCGCGCCTCGTCTGCCTCCTCACGCGCCTTCTGCGCCAGCCGGCTGCCGATCACGCTGGTCGCGAGGAAGGCGATCAGCGCGAGCCAGTTCTGCGGGTCGGCGATGGTGAAGGTGCCGAGCGGTGGAAGGAAGTAAAAGTTGTAGCAGGCCGTCGCCACAACCGACACCACCACGGCATAACGCAGGCTCCAGCGTGCAGCAAGCACAAGGATGTACAGGAGGAGCGTGAGCGCCACGGTGGTGGGGTTCACGCGGAGCCAGCGGTGGTAGACGAGTACAATTCCGGCCAGAGCGCCAAGGGACAACACCCACTGGGTGATTGCAACGATGCGGCGCGCGTTCATGAGGAGCATTCTACGTCGTGGCTGACCTGCGAGAGGGACTTCGGAAGACGCCTGAAGACTGGCTGCTCGCGAGCGAGACAGAGCGTCCGCGCGGCCGCTTCAAGGTGTTTCTCGGCTACGCGCCCGGCGTAGGCAAGACCTTCAGCATGCTGAGTGAAGGCATTCGGCGCCGGGGTCGTGGGGAAGACGTCGTGGTCGGCATCGTGGAAACCCACGGCCGCAGCGGCACCGCGGAACTGGCCGGCAAGCTGGAACAGGTGCCGCGCCGCGATGTGCGGTACAAGGGAACGTTGTTTTCTGAGATGGACGTGGATGGCATTCTGCAGCGTGCACCGCAGGTGGTCCTCATCGATGAGCTGGCACACACAAACATCGAGGGCAGCCGTTTCGCGAAGCGCTACGAAGATGTGCTGCTGCTGCTGGACAACAAGATCGATGTGCTGAGCACGGTCAACATCCAGCATGTGGAGAGCCTTTCACCGCGCGTACAGGCGCTCACGGGCATTTCGGTGCGCGAGCAGGTACCCGACTGGGTGCTCGATCGTGCCGATGAGATTGTGATCAGCGATCTGACCCCCGAAGCCCTGGTGACGCGTATGCGGCGTGGGGACATCTATCCTTCCGAGCGCATCGAGCGCTCACTGGCTAACTTTTTTCGTCGCGGCAATCTGATTGCCCTGCGCGAGATGGCACTGCAACGAGTGACGCGGGCGGTGGATCGTACGCTGGATGAATATGTGCGGCGCAAGCGATTGGGGTCGCATTGGGCTGTGGCCGAAAAGGTTGCTGTGTGCATCAGCTCCAACCCACAGGCGCGCGATCTGATCGCCCGCGGAGCACGCCTGGCCGAAGCGCTCAGCGCGGAGCTGTATGTGCTGCACGTGAGCAGCGATCGCGATGCGCGGGGAGAACGGAAGCGTTCCCTCGATGCAAGCCTGCAGCTTGCAACCAACCTGGGCGCGCATGTGATTCAGCTTTCAGGGAGAGATACGGCACGCACGACGGCATCGTATATCCGCGAGCATCGCGTCACGCAGGCTATCGTGGGACGTTCCGCGACGCACGGCATGCGGTCGTACCTGTACTACTTCGCGCTGCAGAAGTTTATGGCGGAAGCACCGCACGTTGATCTGCACATCGTGACGCAGGAGAGACCTTGAAGCGCATCTTGGTGGTGGACGACGAGCGGCAAATCACGCGCATGTTGCGTATGGCTTTGCAGAGCAATGGCTATGAGGTGACCGTCGCCGGCAATGGACGCGAGGCATTGGAACGCATCGCTGAAACCTCGCCTGACCTGATCATCACGGACCTCGCCATGCCTGAACTAAACGGTGTTGAGCTAACGCAGGCGGTGCGTCGTTCGGCGGAAACACCCATCATCATTCTGAGTGTGCGGGACAGCGAGGTGATGAAGATTCGCGCGCTGGATGAAGGCGCGGACGACTACGTGACCAAGCCGTTCAACATGCCGGAGCTGCTGGCGCGGGTGCGTGCGCAGTTGCGGCGCACACCGAACACGCAGCCCACCCATATCGAAGCGGGCCACTTTGTGTTGGACACCGAGCTGCACGCCGTCGAGCTCAGCGGGCAACGGCTTCATCTCACGCCCAAAGAGTTCGATCTGCTGCTCTTCTTCATGCGCAACCCGCATCGTGTGATTACGCACAAGGTGCTGCTGCGTGCGGTGTGGGGCTTGGCCGGGGAAGATCAGCCAGAGTACCTGCGCGTACTGATCGCGCAGCTGCGCAAGAAGATCGAAGGCGAGGTCGGCGGTGCGCGGTACATCCACAATGAACCCTGGGTCGGGTACCGCTTCGAACCGAACGGCGAGGCTGTTGTGACGGAGTCCCTTACGACTTCTTAACTCAATTCGAACGGACTTCCTACGGCTGGCAGCGTTCCACTAAGTGGGAGGTTGCACAAGATGTACGCCGTTGTACGCCATCTACTTATCGTCTCGGTCCTTGGTTTGTTCTGTTTCAGCTGCGAACCGCTCGCAGCGCAGGCCCCGCAAAACAGCAATGGAAGTACGGCGAACGCCACGCCGACCGCACCCACCGTTCCGCAAGGAAACTTCTTCGCACGACTGGTTGCGGCGTATAAGACGGACTGGTCGCCCGTACCTGCGCCAGCTGTCTCCGGACCCGCAGCCACCGAGCCGGCTGCTCCTGCTCGCCGTGGATATCCTGCACCGCTGGATTCGCCACCCTTTCCCGGCTCTGACTTCTCCGTTGGTGGAACACCGATCATCGGTGCACCGGACACGCAGACCTACATCCTGATGCAGGCGATGAACGAGAACAAAAGCCGCGTGAAGATCTACGGCTGGCTTAACGGCGGCTTTGATGTAAGCACCTCCAACAAGGGAGATGGTGCAAATAGTCCAGCCGCGTACTACTACAACCCCAACCGCATCATCCCGGATCAGCAGGTGCTCTACATCGAGCGCCTCCCGGACACGGTGCAGACCGATCACATCGATTGGGGCTTTCGCATCGCGCAGCTCTGGGGGCAGGATTACCGCTACACCACCAGCAAGGGAATTTTTTCGCAGCAACTGCTCGCCCGCAATCATGAGTACGGCTATGACC
>CAXTFS010000360.1:0-3615 GCA_964243395.1 uncultured Acidobacteriaceae bacterium
TCCGGCCCATGCTCGTCGCTGATTCGCTGCAGCCGGTCGGCAAGGACATCGAGCGCCTCGTCCCAGGAAATCCGCTCGAACGCCGCCGTCTCCTCCCCCGTCGGCAACGGCCCCTTGGGCACGCCGGCACGGCGGCGCATCGGGTACAGCAGCCGTTGCGGCGAGTACACACGATCAAGGTAGCGCGCCACTTTGCCGCAAAGAAAGCCTCGGGTCACCGGATGCGCCGGATCGCCGCGCATCTTCACCGCGCGGCCGGTCAGCTCATCCACGGTCACCAGAATGCCGCAGGAATCCGGGCAATCCAGCGTACAAACGGCATGGACCTCGCGCGTTGGCATAGCGCGATTCTATGCTTTGGTGTTGATCAGGAAAGGAAACCTCATGCGCCCCTCCCTATTCACCCTCGCCCTTCCGTTCGTCCTTTGCGGTGGCCTGGCCTCGGCCGCCCAAATAGCTCCCAAAGCCGATACGGACGGCATTTCCACGTTGCTGCAACGGCAGGCTGCTGACTGGAACCGCGGCGATCTCGACGCCTTTGCCTCCGGGTACAAGAACTCCCCCGACATCCTGTTTATCGGAAAAAACGTGGAGCATGGCTATGCCGGTATGCTCGCCGGCTACAAAGCCCACTATCCCACCCGTGCCGCCATGGGCACGCTCAGCTTCACCGGGCTCGACATCCAGCCGCTCGACGAGCACTTCGCCACCGCGACCGGACACTTTCACCTCCAGCGCTCGGCTGCCGGCGGTGGGGACGCCGATGGCTACTTCCTGCTCGTGCTGGAGCGGACCGGCCAGGGCTGGAAGATTGTCCGGGACGACACAACGGCGCTCCCCGCGGCGGCAGGCGCGGCCAAAGCGCATTAAGGCGCACTGAAGACGCAGCGCAGGAAACGCAGGGCAGGGGCATACATCGGTTCGGTCGCGCGGCTCGTTATCATAGAGGATGTACAAACCGTAGAGGATCGATCATGCGCCATCACTATCTCCTGTCCGCGTTGTGTCTGCTCCCCGTTCCCGCGATGTCCCAGGCAGGGGAACAGCTGTACACCGCGAGTCGGCAACAGCTGGATGTCACCAAGGTCGTGATCGCCGAGGAGACCGCCTGGAACAACGGCGATCTGGATAGCTACCTGTCCCGCTTCAAGGACGCCAAAGACACCGAAGCCGTGCTGAATGGTCCTGTGCGCGGGATTGCGAATATCCGCTCCGCCTACCACACCAGCTTCCCCAACAAGGACGCCATGGGGCAGCTCGAACAGAGCGAGGTCGAGGTACGCGAACTGGGGCCCACGTTTGCGCTCGCCACTGGCCGCTACCGTCTGCAGCGCTCAAAGAAGAACGGTGGTGAGGCCCAGGGCGCATTCACCGAGATCCTCGAAAAAACTGCCGACGGCTGGAAGCTGATCTTCATTGAAACCACCTGACACCGCGCAGGGGGCGCCAGCGCTGCTCGAAGCGCGCGGACTCGTCAAGCAGTACGGTGCATCGCGCGTGGTCGATGACGTGTCGCTGACCATCCATCGCGGCGAAACGCTCGGTCTAGTCGGCGAGTCCGGCTCAGGCAAAAGTACCGTCGCGCGCATGATCCTTCGCCTGATCGAGCCAACCGCCGGCTCGGTGACCTACTACCCCGCCGCCGGAAGCGTCCCGCTCCAGGCGGTCGACCTGCTGCGGGTAAAGCCGCGCACCATGCGCGCTCTGCGCCGCAACCTCGCCATCGTCTTTCAGGATCCCTACGCCGCGCTCGACCCGCGCATGACCGTGCGCCAGGCCCTCACCGAGCCGTTTCGCATCCACAACGAGAAGCCGGCAGGGGGCCTCGACGCGCGACTGTTCGCCCTGCTGAACGAGGTGGGCCTTGAAGCCGATGCCCTGCCACGCTACCCGCACGCCTTCTCCGGCGGCCAGCGCCAGCGCATCAACATCGCCCGCGCCCTCGCGCTCCGGCCGGAGTTCCTGGTGCTCGATGAGCCCGTAAGCGCGCTCGATGTATCGGTCGGCGCACAGGTCATCAACCTGCTGCGCGATCTGCAGGTACGCCATGGGCTCACCTGCCTGTTTATCTCGCATTCCATGCCGCTGGTGCGCTATCTGTGCCACCGCGTCGCCGTGCTGCAACGTGGACGCCTCGTGGAAGAGGGGCCCTGGCAGCAGGTGTGTGAACACCCGCGCGAGGCCTACACACAGCAACTGCTGGCGGCCACGCCCGAGTTGCCGGCCGCCTGTGCCTAAAAGCTGTTTTCCGTCGGCGTCCCCGTTCCGGGACGCGCGGCGGCATCGCACACGTTGCGCAGGTAGTCCCACGAGTACAGCCCCGACTCATGGCCATCGTTCCACCGGAAGCGCAACGCGTACTTCCCCACGGGCTCCACGTCGATCGGCCGAACCGGCGCCTCGTACAGGGGCAACAACGACGCGGGTTTTGCCTTGGGTACGCCGGGCGCGCGCCCCTCGGCTTCGCGTGCTTCGTGGCAGGTTGCGCAGGGGCACGCATGGCGCAGCCATCGGAAGCTCCAGTGGCTCTCGTGCCCATCGTGCCAGCGAATCGTCACGCCCGTTCCACCGGACTTGTCGACACGCACCTTGGCCGGGCGAAGCGCGTCTCCGGAGAGCTTGCGCTGCTCCCGCAAGCGGTCCTGAGCCGCCTCCTCCGCGCTGATAAAACGAACGCCGTCATGACTCATAGATTCCTCTTCTTGCGCGACCTCATCGGGGTGCCCCGCCCGCCTGGTCAGGGCTTGTGGCGCGACGGTCGAACTTGAGTTTGCATCCGAGGATCGCACCCGAAAGCACCAGCGTGACGGAGTTCGCCACCCAGACCGGCACCGCATGGGACAACAGGCCATAGATCAGCCAGAACAACGTTCCGAGGGTAAAGATGAGAAACATGCCCAGAGAAATATCCTGCGCCGAACGCGTCTTCAACACGCGCAGTAGTTGCGGCAGAAAGGACGCCGTGGTCATCGTCGCGGCGCAATAGCCGATGACGTTGACCGCCTGCGTAGGAACCATCGAAGCGCTCATACTTTGCCCTGCATCCAGAAGAAGTAGCCCGCGATGATGCACCCTGTCAGCACAACAATGGTGCGCAATACATCACCATTCACCCGCCGCGCAAACCGTGCGCCAATCCATCCGCCCAGCGCGGCAAACAGCATGCTCACCAGGCAGTATCGCCACTCGATCGCACCGCGCACGATAAAGGTGAAGATCGCGCACAGGTTCGAAGCACAGGCCGCTACTACCTTCATCGCATTCAGGGCGTGCATCTCCTCCATGCCGAACAGCGCCAGCACGGTCATGACCATGAAGCCGCCACCGGCGCCAAAGTAGCCGATATAGAACGTGATCGGAAACAGGGCCAATGCCAGTGGAATGGCCGGGATCGGCCGCTCGTGTTCAGCGCGGGATTCACCGGCACGTTTGCGCAACCACTTGGAGACTGGACCGGACAGCCCAAAGATCAGCGTGCCCCCCAGAATCAGCCACGGGATCATGTGTAGAAACGTCCGCTGCCGCGTCTGCAACAACACCTCTGCCCCTGTAATGCCCCCAACGACACTGATGCCCAACACGACTGGCAGCAGATCACGCCGCACATCCCCACGC
>CAXTFS010000361.1:0-3583 GCA_964243395.1 uncultured Acidobacteriaceae bacterium
CGACAACACCGTGCCGATCCTGAAGATGATCGCCGCGGAAGACCCCAACGTGAAGGTCATCGTCAACGCTCGCAACTTCGGCCATATCCGCTCCCCCATCCACGCGCTCATGCAGGCACGCGGCGATGCCATCCTCGGCATTGTGGCCGACCTGCAGGACCCGCCGCCGATGATCGCCCACATGATTGCCGAGTGGGAAAAAGGCGCCTACTGCGTGCTCGGCATCAAGCGCACCAGTGAAGAACACTCGCTCATGTTCTGGGCGCGCAAGCAGTACTACAAGACGGCTGAACGCCTCTCCTCGATCGAAACCATCCAGAACTACACCGGTTTCGGCCTCTACGATCGTAAGGTCGTGGAACTCGTCCGCCAGTTCGACGACCCCTACCCGTACTTCCGTGGCATGATCGCCGAAATCGGCCTGCCCACCGTCAAGCTGCTCTACGACCAGCCCAGCCGCAAGTTCGGCGTCACCAAGAACAACTGGTACACCCTCTACGACATCGGCATGCTCGGCATCATTAACCACTCCAAGGTGCCGCTGCGCCTCGCCACCTTTGCCGGTTTTGCGGGCGCCGTGCTGGCCTTCATCATCGCCTTCTGCTACCTGCTGGCCAAGCTGATCTTCTGGAACACCTTTGAGGTCGGCGTCGCCCCCATGATCATCGGCCTCTTCTTCACTCAGTCGCTGATGCTCGTCTTCCTTGGCGTTATGGGCGAGTACGTCGGCGCCATCTACACACAGGTGCAGAAGCGTCCCTACGCCGTCGAGCTCGATCGCATTAACTTTGACAAGCCATTCAGCTTTCCGCGCGCGCAACCCGTCACCCTGGGCGGCCTCACCGCCGGCAACCCGCTCACCATGCCCGCGCCCAACGCACAAGCTGTACCCTCACCGAGCTAGGTGCCTGAAGTGATGCCTGTGCAACCAACGATCCTCATGCTGACGCTTGTTCTCACCGTCCCAGGGCAGATCACGCCCAGGGCGGGATTGTGGCAGGTCAGCAGTCGGCTCACAGGCAGCGGAAAAGTCTTTGGCGGCGACGTCCCTCCAATAACCGGAAAGGACCAGCAGTGCATCACCTCGGAGCTCTGGGCGGGAACACTTTCCAAGCCCACCATGCCGCCCCCGTGTACGATCCTGAGCCGCAAAGGCGAGACGACAAATCACCGCGAACTCATCTACGCCTGCCAGTACGCCCCAGGCCGCAGTATTCGCGTGCACAGGGTCACCGATCTCCTCTCCCCCGACGCCGTTCGCGTCGAAGCCACGCAGCGCGTCGAGACGGATGGTGAGGTCGCCACCACCGCAAACATCCTCGACTACACCTTCGTAAGTGACTCTTGCGGCGCGATCAAGCCAGAAAAGCCGCGCGCCGTTCCGCAATAGCAACTCATGCAGCTTTCAGTCACCCCATAGAGAATTCCTGATCATGACCGACCTCATTCGCAAGCAGCTCCAGCAATCCCTTGACACCATGACGCGCGTCCTCAACGACGAAGCCATCCACCAGACCGTCGTCGAAGCCGGCCGCGTCACCGCTGCCGCCATGCAGGCCGGCAAGAAGCTCATGGTCTGCGGCAACGGTGGCTCGGCCGCCGACGCGCAGCACCTCGTCGCCGAGTTCGTCAGCCGCCTGACAGTCGACCGCCCTGCCCTTCGCGCCGTCGCACTCACGACCGACACCAGCATCCTCACCGCCATCGGCAACGACTACTCGTATGACAACGTCTTCGAGCGCCAGGTCGAAGCCCTGGCCAATGAAGGCGATGTGCTGCTCGCCATCTCCACCTCGGGCAACTCGAAGAACTGCGTCAAGGCGCTCAAACTCGCCCGGCTGATGGGCGTACAAACGATCGCTTACACCGGCAACGGCGGCGGGGCGATGAAGGAAGCGGCCGACCTCAACGTCATCATCCCTTCCGACACCACCATGAACATCCAGGAGTCGCACCTGGCGCTGGAGCACATCTTCTGCATGGTCGTGGAGCGCTTCTACTTCGGCGAAGATTTCGGCAAGAAGCCGCAGCAGCTGGCCGAATAGTGGCCATCTCCTACCGAGCCGCGCAAACCCTCATCAAGCGGGGCGACGAAGCCGGCCTGCAAACCGCGCTGGACGAGGGCCTCGATCCCAACCTGCTCAACGCAAACGGGTGGACGCTGCTGATGCTCGCCGCAGTTGAGGGTTCCGTGCCGCTCGGTCAGCATTTGCTGACCAAAGGCGCCGAGGTCAACGCCCGGAACCGCAGCGACGAAACAGCCCTCAGCCTCGCCGCACAAAAGGGCCACGTGCCGTTCCTCCAGCTGCTGCTCGAACACGGCGGCGACAAAGACCCCAGGCCGCACGGCAAGACATTGTCCGAGTGGCTGACCTCTGCCCCCAGCCTCACCGAACCGCAGCTTGCAGAAGTGCTCAGCGTCCTTGGCATCTAGCTATCCCGCCACAACGTCCCTGGTACGCGCTGATCATCAGGGCCGTTCCGGTCGCTGAAGACCCAAGCGGGGTGTTAGCTTCGGGAGATGTCGCGCCTCTTCAAACACACCTCGTGGCCCGCGCTGCTCGGCCTAGTCTTCCTCCTGCAAGCCGCTCGGACGATTGCGCAAACGCCACACACGGCCAGGGTCCACACCCCCGACGTCGACCTCGCCACCTTCACCTACGGTGCAGCCTCCGCGGCCGCGCCGATCATCGCCGTGAACGGCGGCCCGGGCCTGTCGCACGTCTACATGATCCAGAACGATGTCTGGACCGCGCGCATCGCTGCCAAACGCCAGGTGGTCTTCTACGACCAGCGCGGCACGGGCGACTCCAAGCTGAACGACCCAAACGCACCCGAGACCATGGACGCCCAGGTGGCCGATCTCGAGGCCGTGCGCGCGTCCCTGCACGTCGACAAGGTGCACCTCGCCGGAGACTCCTACGGTGGCCTGCTGGTCTCGGCCTATGCCGCTGCGCACCCGGAGCACGTGCTCACGCTGATTCTGTCCGACTCGGCCGCGCCCGGCTTTGCCGCACTGCATCCGCGGCTGGAGGAGGTCTTTCCTGACGTGATCGAGGAAACCAATGCGAGCATCGCCAAGCTCCAGGGTCCGGACAAGGACGCCGCCTCGGCCACGTTGCAGCTGCGCGCACACTTCCGCATGATCTTCTACAGCCAGGAGCTGCTGGCGCGCTACCTTGCCCACGCACCCGCGGACCTCGGCTCCACTGCGGCCACCGGCGTTGCCGTCGGCACCGCGATCGAGCATCTCGACCTGACGCAGCAGATGGCCGGCTTCCATTTCCCCGTGCTCGTGATCCAGGGCCGGTTCGATCTCAACGTCACGCCGGACGTCTCCTGGGCCGTGGCGCACAATATCCCCGGCGCCCAACTGGTCTGGTTTGAAAAGAGCGGCCACCTGCCCTACTACGAAGAGCCGGAGAAGTACGCCGCGACTGTTGCTACCTTCCTTCAGGCTCACGATTCGCCGGGCCACTAGGCATCGGCCGAGGAGCACACCGCACAACGCACAAAGGCAACAGCAGATCCCTGCGGGATGACAAACGCGCTTTGCACCGGGCTACCCTTGTCGTCCCGCAGC
>CAXTFS010000362.1:0-594 GCA_964243395.1 uncultured Acidobacteriaceae bacterium
GCGAACTTCTGCACGCCATTGAGAGTCTGGCCGCTGCGATCCTTCGTCTCGAGCCCGAACAGGCGGAGCAGCTCTCGTTTGATGCCGATGGCTTCAAAGCCGCACGCCGCGAGGCCATAACGCAGTCTGCCGCCGCGGCTATCGCCACCGTCATCGCGACCGGCAAGCCGTTTCTCTTTCCGCCCATGAACTCGCGCGAGCGCCGCATGCTCCATCTTGCTCTCGTTCCCTCCGGCCTGGCGACCGCCTCCTCTGGCCTGGGTCCACGTCGCTTTGTCGTTCTCTACCCGGCAGGCCAGAGCCCGGAGCCTGAGCGCTTCGAACCGCCGCAGCGTCGACCGCCGGCACTCCGTAACCAGAGTGGTTACAAAGCGCGCAATGCGCCGCAAAACGCATCACCTAAGCAGACGGACCGCCCGCCGTCAAAGGCCTCTCCTGCGTCTCCCTCCCCGGAGCAGGACGCCGAAACTCGTGGCAATCGTGTCGATCCTGCCGTCCCATCCTCAGAGGATCCGGCTGCGACTCGAAGTCGCCTGGACTCGATCCGCCGCGCCTTCCGCAAACGCTAGCGAGCCCGTCCCGGCGTCTTCATCC
>CAXTFS010000362.1:604-2470 GCA_964243395.1 uncultured Acidobacteriaceae bacterium
TGACGCAGTGTGCCCCGCAAGATCGCTTCGGGGTACCCGCGTACTGCACGCGGCGCCGGTAAACCTACGCCCCAGGCTTGACCGGGTTCCTATCTTCGGTCAGGTAGTGCGTCCAGCCAGAGCCTTCCGCTACCGACTTTAGAAAGAAGCCGCGTTCTCTCGCCATGAGGGTCATCGCGCGTTCCAGCCTGCGCTCGCGAAGGCGAAACCAGAGACCCCGTCGCGCCGAGAACCGATACTCTTCGTGAATCCAGGTGCCCTGGTCCATCGAGGCAAAATTCTGCTGGCCTTCTCCCCACGCAAAACGGGGACCGCTGAACGATCGCCGTACCAGCGACTGCCCGCGCACCTCATTGACCGTTTCGGTAAACTCCCCCATGCTGCGAATACGCCGCTGCGCTCCCCAGCGCAACACGCCACCGGCAGTCAGCGTCTGCTTCTCTTCGGACTCACGCTCACGCTTCCATCCATCCATTGCATCCCGGGCCAGCTCGGCGCTGAGCGCCAGCCGAAAACATCGCTCTACCGGCGCCGCGATCATGATGTTGAGCTGAACCGTCCGCACGTTCTGTCCTTTGCACTGAGACGATGAGGCCGGCTGATAGCCGCGCTTTGTTCGTGTCCCATCTTACGAAGCCAGCAGCAGGACCTTTCCGATGCCGGCCTTCTCTGCCGCGCGCTGGCCTGCGGCCGCCTCCTGCATGGGCAGCATCCGGTCCACCGGGATCGCAAGCCGCTTCTGCACCACATCCTCAGCCAGCTGCTCGAGCCTTCGAACATCAGGCTGCGCCACAACGGGCGCAATGCGAATGGTTGGGTGCATGGTCGCGTTTGCCGGCGGCCCGAGCACCGAGGCAAACACACCACCCTGCTTGACCTTGCCCAGCAGCTCTTCAGCCGTCTTCCCACCCACGGCATCCGCGACCGCATCCATAAACCCGAGGCCGGCCATCGCCTCCTTGTCATCCAAAGCGAGCACTTTGTCTGCGCCCAGCGACTTAGCCTGCTCCAGCTGCTTTTTCTTCACTCCCGCAATGACCGTTGCCCCGGCCTGCTTGGCCACAAAGACCGCTGTTCGGCCCACCCCGCCCATTGCGCCTGCCACCAGCACCGTTGATCCCTTCTCCGGCGCAATGCCGCGCATGATCAGCTGCTCACCGGTCAGCAGGACCAGCGGTAGCGCGGCCGCATCGACGATGTCCAGATCGTCCGGAATACGCGCCAGCTCGTCCGCCTTCACAGCCACCAGCTCGGCATATGTCTGTTTCGCGAGCGCAAAGACGCGATCGCCCTCGGTAAACGCCGTTACACCCTCACCCACCGCGGCCACAGTGCCCGAGACATCCCGTCCAAGGATCCCGGGAAACTCTACGGGAAAGCGCTCTTTCGCTTCGCCGCTCCGCATCTTGTAGTCGACCGGGTTGACGCTCGTCGCCGCCACCCGGACCAGCACCTCACCAGGTCCGGCCACCGGATCCTCGAAGTCTTCCCACTTCAACTCATCCGGACCACCATACTTGTGAATGACTACAGCCTTCATCGCGAGCACCTCACCAATGGTGGGATGCGGAGGCTACGCTTAGCGTTCTACCTTTGGCAGATACGGTCGCCATTCTTCGCTCTCCGCCACCCGCTTCAGCAGCGCAAATCGCCGCCGCACCAGCCCACGGATATAGGGCATCATGATCCACCGCCCTACCAGCGCGCCGGCCCAGCCGAGCGGCATGGAGAACCGTACCCGTCGCGCAGCTCGGTCGTGTCGCCACGCGCGGTGCTCTGCATGGGCTGAAACCAATGATCATGCTGGAAGCGCGAGAAGCGTCCACGTCCCATCGTGTCCTGGAAGTGGATCGGCCGCTCATAGGC
>CAXTFS010000362.1:2480-3565 GCA_964243395.1 uncultured Acidobacteriaceae bacterium
TCAGTGTCTCGTGCATGGCCGGCAAACCAAATTTCCATCCGCGCCACACCAGCTGATCACCCGCCTCGATCATCCCCGCGGCCTTCTTTGACTCCTTCGCGCTCGGTCGCATGCCGAGTGTGTGCTGCACCAGATCGATCGAGGTGGACAGCAGGAAACATCGCTCCATCGGAGCCTCAATCTGCGTTCGATCGCGTACCAGAAACTCTTCAGCCATGCGCGCACCTCTTCGTACGATGCCGCTTGGAGCGACGCTGCGCCAGCCGTCTACAGCTCCATGGCGTGCTCGCGCACCAAACGGCCTGCCCGGTCTACAAACTCCGCCAGCGAGGCGACGCCTTGATCGCCCTTGCCGCGCACCCGCACACTTACCGCCTCGGTCGCCGCTTCCTTGTCGCCCATTACCAGCACAAACGGAACCTTCTGCAACGTGAACTCACGGATCTTCGCGTTCATCTTCTCGTTGCGCGCATCAAGCTCCACCCGCAGCCCTACCGCCTCCAGCTTCGCCTTCACCGCGTACGCATAATCCAGGTGCTTCTCTGAGATTGGCACCAGCCCGACCTGCACCGGCGCCAGCCATAGCGGGAATGCCCCCGCGTAATGCTCGATTAGCACCCCAAAGAACCGTTCGACCGACCCGAACAGCGCCCGATGCACCATCACCGGGCGATGCTTCTCGCCGTCTTCGCCGGTGTACTCGAGCTCGAACCGCGCCGGCAGCGTGAAGTCGAACTGCACGGTCGAAAGCTGCCACAGCCGCCCCAGCACATCCACCAGCTTCACGTCGATCTTCGGCCCGTAGAACGCAGCCTCCCCCGGAATCTCCTTGTACGGAATCCGTTTGCCATCGAGCGCGCTCTTGAGCGAATTAATCGCCAGCTCCCAGTTCTCCGGGCTGCCCGTATAGCTCTTCATGTCCTTCGGATCCCAGGTCGAAAGCTCGACCCGGAACTCCGTAAAGCCAAAGGTCTCGAGCACGCTCTGCGCAAACTCGATGCAGGCCATAACCTCGCTCTCGATCTGCTCCGGCGTGCAGAAGATGTGTGCGTCGTCCTGGGTAAACCCGCGCACCCGCAGCAGCC
>CAXTFS010000363.1:0-3559 GCA_964243395.1 uncultured Acidobacteriaceae bacterium
CCCGTGAACCCCTCGCGCGAGATCTGTGCCGCCTTGGGCCTCGCGCCGTTCTTCTTCGCGAACTACGGAGGCAACTCGTTTTCCACGAAGAAGCCTGATCCACAAGGATTCGAAACGATCGTGGCCGAAGCCCGACAGATACGGCGCGATAAAGGCGTACCTGACAAAGACTCGCCGTTCTGCGAGGTTGTTATGATCGGCGACTCAGATGTGGATGTCCTCACCGCCAAACAGTGCGGTGCCCGCACGCTGGGCTGCCTCTACGGGCTGGCGCCGGACGCGCTGAAAACGGCCGGACCAGACGCCATGGTGGACCGCCCGGAGGAATGGCCCGCCGCATTGAAGCTCTAACCTGATCTTGCCGCCGTGACGAGTAAACCTCAAGCGGCAACCGCAACGGCCGAGACGAACATCGTCTACAAGGCGGGCCACAACCACGCCGCGCCACGCACGCCACTGGAGTCCCCGTGCACGTTGCGCAGGAGAGGCGTTGCCATCCCACCGCCAAAGGTGTGCAGGCCAACGCGTTCGCCCAGACCTGCATAGAGTTGATCGACGTTGGAGAGGCCGCCTCCAATCACGATGGCATCCGGATCGAAGAGATCGGTGATGACGGCCAGACCGCGAGCGAGCCGATCCTGGAGACGATCCAGGGCGGCTATCGCCGCAAGATCGTTCGCAACCGCGCGACGAACGATCTCGCGCCCACGAAGGGTCTCCCCGGTCTGCCGCGCAAAATCCCGCTCAAACCCTGTCCCGGAAATCCAGGTTTCGAGACAGCCGGACCGCCCGCAGTAGCAGGTTGGCCCGGGGATCTCCTCCGGCTTCGGCCAGGGTAGGGGCGTATGCCCCCACTCGCCCGCTAACCCGTTGGGTCCGGCGTGTACCCGTCCCTCAAAGATGACGCCACCGCCGCAACCCGTGCCCAGAATGACCCCGAAGACGGTATTGTAGCCACGCGCGGCCCCATCGGTCGCTTCGCTCACGGCGAAGCAGTTGGCATCGTTCGCGCAGCGGACCTCACGCGCAAGCGCCATGGAGAGATCGAAGGCAAGGGGCATTCCGTTCAGCCAGGTTGAGTTCGCATTCTTGACCAGGCCCGTTGCGGCCACAATCGTGCCAGGGATGCCCACGCCAACGGTACCAAGTTCTCCCAGATCGCCTTCCAGGCCGTTGACCAGCTCAGCGATGGTGCTGACAGTGCCGGCGTAGTCGCCATGCGGTGTCGGCACCCGCACCCGTCGCAACTCCGCCCCGGCAGCATCGAGGGCAATTGCTTCTGTCTTCGTTCCGCCTAGATCGACACCGATACGCACGTTTTTACCTCGATAGCCGAGATTATCAGCATGCTGGTTAGGAGGCGCAACGAAGTCTGAACCGATCTCAGGCGCACGCGCGGCGGAACACACGAGGCAAATCGCAGCTGTCGGAGTTGTCCGCAAGTTCGGACGCTGTAAGGTAGGAAGCTAGTCGTTGGGAACGGCGGAAGGCCGATCGCTGACCGGAGCTGGCAACGTGTAGATGACCTCGTCGGCGCGGGTGTAATGCAGTTCCTCACGGGCCTGGTGTTCAATGGCGCTCGGATCGTTCTGCAACCGGTCAACATGGCCCCGTAGCCGCGCATTGTCGTGTTCCAGCTGCTGCATCTGGGAACGAAGACTGTGCTCTTCCTGTCGCTTTCTTGCATACACTGTCAAGCCGTTATGGCCAAAGACCACACCGTAGCCCATGCCGACCGCAAGAGCGCCAGCTACAACGATAGCTGCCTTCCGACGCCAGGTGGACACCCGTGCACGGGCCACATCCGCGAACCCTGGAAGGGCGCGATTGCGCTCGAAGTGGCTTGTCTGGCTAGGCAAGGTCGTCCTCGGATGAACAACCCCAGTATCGCCGACCGAAGCATTGTCACGCGCCTTCCCCATCTGTGGAAGAACCTCTTTCAGCACCTCCTTTGAGTACAAAGATGGGTCGGGGTAGGCCTGATCACCCATATTGGCGTTCGCCAGGCTCGCTCAACGTCCCGATTTGTTATTCTGTGGTGGCCAGATGCACACGTTGTTCGCCATTTCGGTCGCAGCATTTGCCGGTTTGTTATGGGCCTCGATTTCTGCAGCGAGGCACATACGGCAGGCTCGGCGGAGGGGACGCGCGGACAGCACCGGCGGCCCCAAATCGCAAAGAGTAGCTGTGCCTGTAATGGCTGCAATTCAGTCCCTGGATGGACAGACCGCCCAGCGGCAACACGATGCGCAAGGTCTCGGAAAAGCATCGGAGCCGAAGCCGCGCACCCAGGGAACTCTGAAGCCCAAGGCGATCGGATGGTACTAGCTTTATGACTTCCTTCTCCACTTCCGCCGCTCTCAGCAGCTCCAAAGACCTTGGTAGGTCTGCAGGGGTCCCTAGGCGGGTACTGCTGACCATCACAGCGACCCTGGTTGTTGCCGCGGCGGCCCACGTTGCTTTTCGCCTGCCGTTTACTCCTGTGCCGTTCACCCTGCAGCCGTTGGCTGTTCTTGGCGTCGGCCTCGCACTGGGTCCGACGGGAGGCGCGCTCGCCATGCTGGCCTATCTTCTCGAGGGCGCACTCGGCCTGCCGGTGTTCAGTCCAACAGGACCTGGCGGTCTGCTTCAGCTTCTCGGCCCAACGGGTGGGTATCTGTTGGCCTATCCGGCGGTTGCTTTCGTAGCTGGCTGGGTCACGGGGCGTCTCCGTCCCTGGGCAGGTGAGTTCGCGGCCGCTCTGCTCGCCTGCACATTGGCCACGTCGATTCTGTTTCTGTCCGGTGCCGCCTGGCTCGCCTATGAGGCGCATCTGAGCACACAGGGTGTTTTCTTCGCAGCGATTGCACCGTTCTTGCCAGGTGAGGGTGTGAAGATCCTTGCCGCTGCGGGTGTATACCGCGCGCTTCAGCAACCTTTCCGGCGCTAGACACGCCTTCAACAGCCCAACGACGGGCGAAGTAGACGGACATTCCATGCTTGCAGCACCACCCCAGGTTCGAGAAATCAGCATCGCGCATAGCCCTGACTCCGACGACGCCTTTATGTTCTACGGGCTTGCAACCAACAAGGTCCGTGTGCCTGGCTATCGCTTCACCCACACCCTGACGGACATTGAAACCCTGAACCGCAAGGCCCAGGAGACGCAGACCTACGACGTCACCGCGATCAGCTTTCACGCTTACCCATATATCCAGGAGAACTACACTCTGATGGCCTGTGGTGGTTCTGTGGGCGAAAATTACGGTCCCATGATCGTGTCGCAGCGTGCCTTCACGCTTGACGAGATCAAGAAGGTGCGCATTGCCATCCCGGGAACCCTCACCACGGCCTACCTGACGCTGAAGCTGTTCGCGCCGGAGATCGAAACGGCTACAGTTCCCTTTGATCAGATCATCCCGGCGGTCCTGTCCGGCGAGTTCGACGCGGGGCTGATTATCCACGAGGGCCAACTAACCTACGGCCGCGACGGGTTGAAAAAGATCATCGACCTCGGTGTCTGGTGGACCGAGCAGACCGGGATGCCTCTGCCGCTTGGAGGAAATGCCATAAGGCGCTC
>CAXTFS010000364.1:0-3540 GCA_964243395.1 uncultured Acidobacteriaceae bacterium
CCGCCACCCCGCAAAGCAAGCCGGCCAACTGCAGATGCCAATGCGAAGGGGGGTTCTCCACGCCGTCTGCGCCGGTGCGCGCCGTGCCGTGCGCCGCCTTGCCAAGCAGCAGCGCGGGGAGCAGCGCATCCGTTGCCGCCAATTCGCTGAAGGTCTTCGGCCCGAAGTAGATCAGAGCAAACCAGATCGCGGCTGTGCCTCCGGCAATCAGGGCGGCGGTGCGACCGGAGACGCGGTACGCCCATCGATAGCAAAACCAAACGGGCCAAAGCGAAAGGGCGCTCATCGAGAGAGCCACCGCGTTCAGGTAGGGAGTCGAACCCACCCCCATCGGAGCCGCCACTCGCATGATGAGCGACAGCAGAAACGGATACACGTACGACCGGATGCCGTCGCGCCACTCCCAGGTCACCACGCCATAACCGAACGCCATGCGGTGCGCCGGTTCCTGGGTTTGAAAGATCTCGTCCGGGTGGTAATTACTTGGCCAGTGGAGAGCGACGAAGGCCCGCAACAGGAACGCAAGAAGCAGGATGACGAGCAGCGCGAAGTCAAAGCGCCGCGCGGCGGGAGCATGGACAGGGGTTGGTGGCATGAAGGATTGGCTTCATCCTACTTCGCTTGAGGCACTGAGCGAACGGGCCGACACCTATTGTTGTGGGAAAAGCCATTGCAGCACGCGATGGAAGCGCCGTGCCCAGGCATCTTCATCATGCACCCCGCCGGGGACGCGCAGGTAGCGCACATCCACGCCGTCACGCCAGCCCCGGCTCAGCAGCCGGTGATCCAGCAGGTCGCAGTCGCGCAGATGCCGCAGGCCCTCCGCCATGCCCATATCGAGCCAGATGCGTGGACGAGGCTCCGGCCGCGCCGCACCCACACGCGCGAGGATGTCCCGGCTGTTCCACCAGATGCTGGGCGAAAGCACGCCGAGTTTCCCGAAAACCTGCGGGTAATCCAGCCCCAGAGACAGCGAGATCAGACCGCCCAGCGACGAACCGGCGAGGCCCGTGTCGGCGGGCCCGGTCTTCGTGCGGAGCGACTCATCGATCAGAGGCTTGAGCTCATCCACGAGCAGCCGGCCGTAGCGTGGGCCCTCGCCACCGCCGTAGCGCTTGTCGCGGCTGGGGGTGTACTCGGACATACGCCGGACGCCCGTGTTGTCGATCCCGACCAGGATGACGGGCTCGATCAACTGTTCGCGCGTGAGGCAGTCCGCGGTGGTGTGGGCGCACCAGGTGCGGCCTGCGACATAGGAGGTGCGACCGTCGAAGAGGTTCTGGCCATCATGCAGATACAGAACCGGGAAGCGGCGATCGGGTTCGGTGCCGTAGACTGGCGGAAGCCAAACCAGTACGTTGCGTTCCTCGGGCAGGTAGGCCGATTGAAAGCCGCGCAGGGTGCGAAACCGGGGATTGCTGTCGAGCTCTCCATCGACGTCGCAACGCCAGCGTCCCGCAGCGTCCAGCTCGGGTTGCGGGCCGTCGAACGGCAGCGTGGGAGCGCGGGCGGCTGGGTTGGGGAAATCGGGGGCGGATTGAGCAGGTCGGGGCAAAAGGTGGGGCGAGCACGGAACTCGGTAGGAAGCTCAGAGTACCAGAGCGTGCCGGCATGAACCGCGAGTACCACCGCTGGCAATCAAGTCAATTGGGCCGGGAGATGGAGATGCTGGTCTTCGGACACGCCGGTCTGCCCGCCATCGTGTTCCCCACGTCGCAGGCGCGCTTTTACGAGTTTGAAGATCAGGGCATGGTCGCCGCCGTTGCCGACAAGATCGAAGGCGGCCACCTGCAATTGTTCTGCGTCGACTCGGTCGACAGCGAGAGCTGGTACAACCGCAACGTTGGCGCCCGCTGGCGGATCGCGCGGCAGGTGCAGTACGACCACTACATCGTGCGGGAGGTCGCCCCGTTCGTGCGCTGGCGCAACCCCGCGCCGCACCTGGTGGCGGTGGGCTGCTCCCTGGGCGGCTATCATGCGGCCAACGTGAGCTTGCGGCACCCTGATGTGTTTACCGGCTTTCTGTCGATGAGCGGGGCCTTTGACCTGAAGGGGCTTGGCTTTCTGCATGGCTATTACGACGACGATGTCTTCTATAACCTGCCGCTGGACTACCTGCCGGACCTCAGGGACCCCTGGTTTCTCGACCAGTACCGGCACCGCAATTACGTGCTTGCGACCGGCGTGCACGACCAGTGCTGGAACGACAATGAACGCCTGGCCGCGGTGATGCGGGCCAAGGGTATTCCCGTGCGCCTGGACGTTTGGGGCGACAATGCACGCCATGACTGGCCATGGTGGAAGCGCATGGCGCAGCTTTACCTCTGACGGAGTGCAGAGGGCAAATTTGTTTGTAAAGTAGAGACGTTAGGATCACCAGGAGATGCATTTGAAGACCATCGGCGTGCTGTTTGGCGTAGAGAACACCTTTCCGGGAGCGTTGGTGGAGCGCATCAATGCGCTCGAGATCGACGGGATTCGCGCAGAGTTTGTGCAGGTGGGTGGCGTCGTGATGGCCGAGCCTTGCCCGTACGCGGTGATCGTGGACCGGATCTCGCACGATGTGCCGTTCTACCGGTCTTACTTGAAAAACGCGGTGCTCACCGGGACGCAGGTGATCAACAACCCGTTCTGGTGGTCGGCCGATGACAAGTTCTTCAACTACGCGCTGGCCAGCAAGATCGGTGTGGCCGCGCCGCGCACCGTGCTGTTGCCGCACAAGCTCTACCCGCCAAACATCAACTCGCAATCGCTGCGCAACCTGCAGTTCCCGCTGGATTGGGATGCGGTCTTCGAGTACGTGCAGTTCCCGGCGTTTCTGAAACCGCACGATGGCGGTGGCTGGCGCGACGTGTACCACGTCCACAACCCTGGTGAGTTCTACCATGCCTACGACCAGACTCGCGACCTGGCCATGACGCTGCAGGCGGCTGTGAACTTCAACGAGTACTTCCGCTGCTACGTCGTAGGCCAGGAGTTCGTAAAGATCATGCCCTATGACCCTCGCCAGCCGCATGAACGGCGTTACCTGCAGGACCCGCCTGAGTACGCGCCGGAGCTGTTGGAGCGCGTCGAGGCAGATGCCCTGAAGCTCTGCCGGGCCCTGGGCTACGACCTCAACACGGTTGAGTTTGCGGTAGAGGATGGCGTGCCGTATGCGATCGATTTCATGAACCCGGCGCCGGACGCGGACTACCACTCGGTGGGTGCGGAGAACTTCGAGTGGATCGTGGAGAAGGTGGCGGACCTGGCCGTAAAGAAGGCGCAGGAGGCGCAGCCACAAAGCGGCGCGTTCCACTGGTCTCGATTCCTGTCCGGCGGTTCCCAGGATGTCCTGTCCGGCGGTTCCCAGGATGCGAGCAAAGCCGCGGAGGGGGGCGATCCGGTGCGACAGGGCATGGCCAAGAAGGCCATACAGAAACGGACAGGGAAGACTGTCGCCGAGAAGACCGCCGCAAAGAAGACCTCGTGACGGGGAAACAGGAACAGCGGAAATCCAACGCAGCGCGCCGTTCGGGCGTTTAGGACACGGAGGGCCAC
>CAXTFS010000365.1:0-1387 GCA_964243395.1 uncultured Acidobacteriaceae bacterium
ACACGCAAGAATCCATGCTGCGCTTCCCATGGCACGGAGTGACAAGCCACACCCCATGGGGGCTGCAAGGGCTAGGATAGGCACTGCCGGCGAAGGTTGGCTGACAGCGAGGTGTGTATGCCAATCGCAAACTACAGCGTGTTGAAGGGCCATCCGAAGGCGGGGAAAGTAGTTTCGGGGGCAAGTGCGCACTACCAAATCACCGTCGATGCGCTGGATGCTGCGGGCGTGCCGTTCACGGTGGCGGTCAACATCGAGAGCGTGGACGGCAGCGAGGTCTTGTATGCGATCGAGCACGGGTTTACGCCACCCGACCCCGCAGGCCTCGCAGCGCTTTCAACTGGCATGACTTCGATCCCAAGTCAGCCAGATGGCCTTGCGCTGGATTTTGTGCGATCACTGATTGGGGGCGCGCCGATGATCACGCGCGCCGCGATGACGACGTTGCCGCTGCCAACGAGCACGGCGCGCTTTCTGAACGAGGCGCTTTCGCTGGACCGGAGCCCTGCGCACCTACACTCCGCGGAGCAGGATGCCCACGCCTTGCAGAACGCCGTCGTCCAGCTACTGAATCAGGCCGTTACGGATCCGGGCTCCGTGATCTATGCCTTTGGCAGCGCTTTCGCCGACGGCGGCGTGACCGATGGCATTCACGACATCCACATGAACCAGGGCAATCCGCCGAACAACCACGGCAACGATAACGGGATCTGGCAGGATGGCGCCGTGTTTGTGAGCCTGCCAGGACAAGCGACGTGGACAGCGCTCTTTATCGCGTTCCAAACAGAGAGCTGGACGACGGATGATGCGGGCAATCCAGTCTCGTCTTAACCGAGCCGCCTGATGTGCAGCGTGCCACTTGCTACTCGGAGTGACGGCTCAGATTGGCAGATAGGCGTTGATGCTGCCCGCGTAGCCGGCCGTGCTGCTGCCGACCAACGTCAGCAGCGTGGTCCCTTCTTCCTCCGGGGTGTAGACGTGATCGTTCGCGTTGGTCGTGGAGTTGGTGCCCTCGGTCGAGTACGGTGCAACGGTGGTGTTCAGGGTATCGATCAACGTCTGATCGAAGAACAGCTGCATGGTGTTGCTGCCGCTTGTATCTGTTGCGTCGTAGGTGGAACGAAGGCGTAGATGAATGTGCGTTGTTCGTCCCTGGTACCAGCCGGGGATGATGGTGTTGAAGGTCACCTTGCCGCTCGAGTCCGTAAGCTGATAGCCGCGAAGCCAGCTTGGCCCGACGGTGGATTCACTGCTTTCGGCGGAGTACACGCCGAGTGCGTTGCAGGACCAGATGTCAACCTGCACGCTCTCCATGGCGGCGCAGCTGTTCCTGCTATCGAAGACATAAACCGTCAGCGTCAAGGGAACGCCGTCCTGCGTCTCTGTG
>CAXTFS010000365.1:1397-3517 GCA_964243395.1 uncultured Acidobacteriaceae bacterium
AAAGAATGTTGGTGCGGTTGTAGCCGGTCGCGCTGTCGTCAACGAAGTAGGGACCTTCTTCGCCCTCAAGGGTCGCACTGCAGGTGGAGGCCGTGGCCGCTGTGATCGTCACGTCGATGGCGGCGGAGGTGCTCGCCGAGTAGGTGGCACTGCCGGCGTAGGCTGCCGTCAGAACATGGGTGCCCGTGGTGCTGAAGGTGGTGGCCAGCGTTGCCGTTCCTGCACTCAGCGTGCCCGTGCCCAGCGCGGTGGTGCCATCCAGGAACGAGACGGTGCCTGTCGCAGCGGTCGGGGCAACGTTTGCGGTCAGGATCATCGCCGCGCTCTTCTCAGCGGTGGTTCCGGAGGCCTTGAGCGCTGTGGCGGAGGCGACGGTCCCACTTGAAGTTGTGCCGCTTACGCCACAGCCCGCCATCGTAGCGAGAGTGCTCATGCCAAACAGGCGCAGGGCTGCGCGGCGATCAAGAACGGGGCACCAGTGATGGTCGTCATGGGGGTCGTGTGAAGGATGTGTGTGATCTTCTGCGTGCGTGGCCAATGCGATCTCCCGATCTATGCGCCGTCGCTAAGTAGCGGCTGAAACCAGAGACGATGGCTCGCGCGACCGGGGTTACACCGCACACAAAACATCCCGGTCCAACCTCTTTGAGCCCAGATGCGCGAACAGCCAGCGAAGGGGCCGGTCAGTCCGTGTCGATTCTTGTTTGAGTTTTTGAAACTTAGGTATAGAACGGTCAGGACTTATCTCGGGACCGTTTTGCGCGCCGAACACCTAATCGATCCTGGAGTGAGCATGCCCCTTTCCAAGCGTTGTCTTGCCGAGTTTTTCGGGACCTTCTGGCTGGTATTCGGCGGTTGCGGCAGTGCCGTGCTGGCCGCAGCGTTCCCGGCGCTGGGCATCGGCTTTGCTGGCGTTGCATTTGCGTTCGGACTTACCGTGCTCACGATGGCGTACGCACTGGGCCATATTTCGGGCGGCCACTTCAATCCTGCGGTGACCCTGGGTCTGGTGACGGGAAAGCGTTTTCCGGTGCGGGACTTCCTCCCCTATGTTGCCTCGCAGGTGGTTGGGGCGATTGCTGCGGCGTCGGTGCTCTATGTGATTGCAAGCGGCAAGCCGGGGTTCAGCACCGATGGCGGCTTTGCCTCGAATGGCTACGGGCTGCATTCCCCGGGAGGCTACTCGCTCGTGGCGTGCCTGGTCGCCGAGATCGTGCTGACCATGTTCTTTCTGCTGGTGATCATGGGCTCGACGGACAAACGTGTCCCGAACGGCTTTGCGCCGATTGCCATTGGTCTTGGGTTAACGCTGATCCATCTGATTTCGATCCCGGTGACCAACACGTCGGTAAACCCTGCGCGGAGCACGGGCCCAGCGCTGTTCGCAGGCGGATGGGCGCTGCGGCAACTGTGGCTGTTCTGGCTGGCACCGCTGGTTGGTGGAGCCCTGGGCGGCGTCGTGTATGAGCAACTGTTTAGCGAGCGCAGAGCCAAGCCCGTGTTCGGTGCGGAAGAGCAGGACATCGCCAACGTGCCCAAGGAAGCGCACTAGGGCTGCAGCATATGCCCAAGGCGCCATCGCCTGAGCGGTTCCCCGAGGGCCACCATGCCCAGAATGGCCGCCATGATGATGGGGCCATCCGCGAGCCGCTGCATGGAGCCCGTGGCGACCATCAGCGTGGTGGAAAGCGCGGCGGGTTGCGCCGCGCGCGTCAGCATCGTGCCGCCCACTGTGAGCAGGGTAGCGAGCACCGCGGCATATACGCGCAGCAGTGAGACGTCCGACGAGGAGACAGCCGGGGTGCGCCAGGCGTGCGTCAGCCAGAGCGCGGCGAAGCCGGAGACGACCCCAATGCCGTGGCCGACAAGGATGTTGTACGGCCGGGCGGTTGGGCTGTCCGGGGTCTCGGTGAGTTCATAAGCCGTGGGGCCGAGGCTCGCGAAGAAGAGTGGCTTGTGCAACGCCCAGGCAGTCAGGCCGGCGACAAGGATCAGCGCGGCTTCGCACAGCGGCGCAATCAGAACATCTTTTCGCCTGGCGATCCTTGTACCTCCGGGGTGGTCTGTCGAGTTCCCCAAGTACATTGTTCCTTAGTTCGTTCGTTTGCGTAGAAGCCTGT
>CAXTFS010000366.1:0-3515 GCA_964243395.1 uncultured Acidobacteriaceae bacterium
TTGTGGAACTCATGCTGGAACCCGCGCAGTGCGATCCCCTGCCGGAGACGCTGGACGCGATCGCAAAAGCCGATCTGATCACCATCGGACCCGGCTCGCTGTTCACCTCAGTGGTGTCCAACCTGCTGGTTCGGGGTATCCCGGAGGCCCTGGCGGCCAGTCATGCCACACGGGTATACGTATGCAATCTGATGACGCAGGCCAATGAGAGCCTGGGTCTGACCGCCGCGCAGCACATTGAGAAGATCCTGCAACATGCCAGCCGTGCCGGCGTGCAAACCGGCATCCTCGACTACGCGCTCGTCAATACGGGCCCCATCCGCCCGGCAACCCTGGCCCAGTATGCGGCCGAAGGACAGGCGCCGATTGAAGCGGATCTCCATCGCATCCGCGCCCTCGGCATCGAACCTGTAACCGGCAACTTCGCGCACGAGGGCGAGGTGCTGCGGCATGACTACGACAAGGTGGCGGAGACGGTGCTGCAACTCGCCCTGGCATCGCAGCCCCGGCCCGAGGCCGTGCCTGCCGGCTAGCTGCTTTGCTCGCCGCACGGAAGGAAGACCATGAGTATCGCTACAAAAACAGGGGACGCAGGACAGACTGCGCTTACAGGCGGCACCCGCGTGTCCAAGGCGGACCTGCGCGTGGAGGCGTACGGCACGGTCGACGAACTGAATGCTGTGCTTGGCTTTGCCCGCAGTGTGTGCAGCGAAGTGGAGGTGCGTGACGCGACGGAGGAGATACAGCGCACCCTGTTCCGGGTCGGCGCGGCGCTTTCGCGTCCTTCTGGTGACACGCGCACCGCGCCTGCCCTGAAGGCTGAGGACGTCGATGCCTTGACCGCTCAGGTCAACCGCATCGAGGCCGTGGACGGCATCCTCTCGGACTGGTCGCTCCCGGGCGCGCACCGTGAGTCGGCCGCCTTTGAGATCGCTCGCACCGTCTGCCGTCGCGCCGAGCGATGTGCAGTACGACTGGGCGAGTCAGGCGAGTCAGTTCTCCCGGAGGCATTGGCGTACCTCAACCGGCTCTCCGATCTGCTTTGGCTGTTTGGTCGCCTGATTGAGCAACGCGCCGGTGTCAATGCCAGACTTCGAGAGGACAGCAAAGAGGGACCGAACTGGTCTCGCGCGTGGTGAGCCCCACTCGCCGACATCAGCACCGCGCGAGGACTCTGTTTCGCTTCTCGAGGTCAGGCTGGACGGCTGTAGAGATTGCTGTAAAGACGTTTCGCCACGGCGTAGCACTCGCAGGCTGCAATTTCGAGTTCTTCACGGTTCCGGATACGGATCTGGCCGCGCCGGTAGTCGATCAGACCCGCCCGTTGCAGGGCGCCGGCCACCATGGTCACGGTGGTGCGCTGCGATCCTAGCATCTCCGCCAGGAACTCCTGGGTGAGAGAGATTACCTCCGTCTGGGTACGGTCTTGGGCCATCAGGAGCCACCGGGCCAGGCGGGCTTCCGCCTCATGGAGCCGGTTGCAACCGGCCATCTGGCTCACCATCAATACCTGTTGCTGCACCAGTTCCAGGATGCGCGTGCGGATCTCGGATGAGGTGGCGAACAGATGCATCAGCTCAGACATCCCGATACGAAGCGCTGTGGCCTCCATCTGCACAAAGCAGCTGGTGGGTACGTTCGCTGTGCCGAGCACGTGGAAGCTGCCCACAATGCCTTCGTTGCCGACCACTTCCACCTCGGCAATGCCGCCATTCAACATGGGAGTGACGACCGAAGCCAGGCCAGAGGTGATGAAAAAGGCATACGCCGGGCGCCGGTCGGCTTCATACAATACCGTTCGGACCGGAAGCTGCACCGACGTGAGCAGGGGCAGCACCAGATTGCAACTAGCTTGGGTCAACCCGGATAGGAAGGAATTGGTCGACATAGCTGGCACGACGAGTCCTCGCTTCAGTTCGCAAAGGACAACCGTGAAGGAGGGCGGCCAGATTTACGTCTCTGAGAAGAATCCGCGCATACGCAGACTGGACCACGATATCCTTATGGGAGCAATACTTACGTCGGCTACCGTACATACAATGGGGGACGGATCGACTAGCGTCGATACTGTTCTTCCGATTAGAACCTGCCATGCACGAACCTGCGTTTCTGCTGATCTACGGAAGCGATGCGAGTCTGATCCAGACTCGTCGCTGGGTGTTGGAGCGGGTGGGTCACCGCGTTCACACCGCATTGCAGCCCGAGCAGTTCGCGCAGATGCTTGAGACCGAACCGGCTGATCTGATCATCCTCTGCCACTCGCTCAGCCCGCACGATCGCGATGCCGCGCTTTCGAAGGCGACCCAACTCCGTCCAGAGCTTGGCCGTTTGATCCTGGCGTCCGACCTGGCAGCGATTGAGTTAAGGCAGCAGGATGAGCTTCTCAGTGCGTTTCTTAATCCGCAGACGCTAATCGGTACCGTCAGGAACATGGTCGAGCGCTCGTCGCAGTTTGCAACCGCAGCGCACCGGTAGCTTCCTCAAACCAAGCGATCCTTAGCAGAGTTTCGAGCCCACTTTGCGCAGGGCACTCCCGTTGGTGCGGCCAGACGTCCACATCCGGTAGCGGGCGCATCCAACAGCGCAAGGGTATGCTGCACTAGCTTCATAAAACAGTGGTGTGTACCCAATCCGCGCATTTCTATGCGCATCTCTGGATGGGGAAAGCTATGAACGGCGGCGATCCCAAAGAAAGGGAAGCGAAGCTGCTTGTAGCTGCGGAAGCGGTGCGCACGGCAGAGCAGCGAGCGGTCGCCGGCCAACTTGCGCTAGAGATGATGCACGAGGTAAAAAATCCGCTCGAGGCCCTCGGCCACCTCACCTATCTTGCCTATGCCGACGCGCATGATCCCGAAAAGGTCCGCAGGTACATGACTCTCGCGGAAGAGCAGATGACCATGCTGCGTTCCCTTGCCAGCCAGACGTTGGGCTTCGCACGGCCGTCGCAATCTCCCCGATCCACTGAATTTCTCCCGCTGACAGAGGCTGCCCTTCGGCTGCATCAACGTGCCATCGACTCCAAGCGCATCCGGCTCATTAAGCAACTTTCAGAAAACGTTCTGGCCGAAGTGCACAGTGGCGAAATGCTGCAGGTTCTCTCCAATCTGATTGTGAATGCCGTGGACGCCCTGCCGACCGCGGGTACGCTGACGCTGCGGCTAAAGAAGAGCCGCGACATGGTCCACTTCATCATTGCGGACAACGGTCACGGCATCGAGGCAAAGGATTTCGACCGGATCTTCCAACCGTTCTTCTCGACAAAAGAAGATCGCGGTAATGGTCTTGGGCTGTCACTCTCCAAGAAGATCATCGACCGGCACTCCGGCACAATCCGCATGCGCAGCAGCGTTCGTCCCGGGCGAAGCGGGACAATCTTCCGGATCTCTGTTCCGTCAAAGTCCCTGACCAAGGCAGCTTAGCGGCTGATCGAGATCCGTTCGGGCTCGCTCAGCCTTCGCAGTTGGCTATGCTATGCCACCACGTCACGTCGGGCATTCTCCTCATAGGAACGCAAC
>CAXTFS010000367.1:0-1980 GCA_964243395.1 uncultured Acidobacteriaceae bacterium
GTGCTTTCCTGTCAGACGGACAGGGGCCACCGCAAAGATTTACTTTACTGGAAACCTCCGATGCGCGCACCCGTGGCCCGGTTGTCCCAAAGTCGTCGCTCCTTCGAGTTCGTTTCCGCGAGAGACCGGGCTGTACGTAACCACTAAGGCTCCTGAGTGCCTCCACTCTGTCTGGATCGCCTCGGACAGATAGAAATTGTTATTCTCCCCAGAGCGCCATGACCCATTCTTCCCAGACTTCCCTCCGTCGCCTTACCGGTCCCATTTTGTCCGTCACTCCGCTGCTTGCGATCGGTCTGCTGTCCTCCGGGTGCAACAAGACGGTTGACGACGCGACCCTGACCGCAAACGTGCATCAGGCCCTTGCAGCCGATCCGTCCATCAGCCAGCAGCCGGTTCAGGACGCCGTTTCAGGGGGCGTGGTCACGCTGACGGGCAACGTCTCCGACGACACTGCCAGTTCCGTCGCCGCCCAGGACGCCGCCCGGGTGAAGGGCGTCAAGGAGGTCGTTAACAGCCTCACCGTCGCAGGGATCCAGGTTGCGCCCACTGTGACCTCGCCAGCCGCGCCGACCCAGCCGCGCCAAACGACCAGCGAAGAGCGTCAGACCCTCTCTCAGGGTCGTCCGCTGCCGCCGCCGCCGGCAAACTACGCGCCTCCGCCCGCGCCACCGGCCCCCGTCATTCACGAAGTCACCGCACCGGTGGGCACCGCGATTCGGGTGCGCACAACGGAGGGCCTGAACAGCGAGACGGCTCAGAATGGCCAGCCCTTCAACGGCGTCGTTACCAACGAGGTCGTCAGCGATGGCTTGGTCATCATCCCGGCAGGCTCAGCGGTCAGCGGCCGCGTGATCGATTCGAAGGATGCCGGCCACTTCAAGGGACACTCCATCCTCTCCGTAGAGCTGACCTCCGTGCGGCGCCATGGGACGATCGTTCCCATTACGACCGATGCCTACACCGTGGAAGGCAAGAACCGGGGCACAAACTCTGCCGAAAAGATCGGTGGCGGTGCCGCCGTCGGTGCGGTTCTGGGCGGCATCTTCGGCCATGGCAAGGGTGCCGCGATCGGTGCGCTGGCAGGCGGCGGCGCGGGTACCGCCGTGCAGGGCTTCACGCGCGGGCAACAGGTCTCGATCCCGTCCGAGAGCCTGATTCGTTTCCGGCTCGCTCACTCGCTCACAGTAGGCTCCGCCGAGCAACCTTCAAACTACGGCCCAACCCTGCACGAGCGCTGAGGCAAATGCGGGCGCATGGCGTCCGGCATCTCACAAGATATCGTGAGTACCCCGAGCCGTCATCTCCCCTTTTCCACACCGCAGCGGCAGGTTGCCCCCGCGGCGTGTGTTCAGAGGCGCCCCCGGTACACCCCCCTCACCTTGTGGCACCTGCTTTCGCTGGACGCACCGACGGTTGCAGCGGTATGGACCCTCTTTGCGGCATGGGCGTGCGGGGTACATCTGCCCCCCGTTGTTCCACCGGCCATGTTTCTTGCGGTCTGGATCCTGTACGCGAGTGACCGGCTGCTGGATGCCCGTCCGATCGTCAGCCGTGGTGTACGCGACTTGCTTTCCCGCACCGGTCCTTCAATGGCAGACCCTGCCGCACCCGACCTGATGGAACGGCACTACTTTCATCATCTCCATCGCAGGCAGTTCCTGTACTGGGTCGTTGCGGCCGCGACTTTGCTGGCGGTCACACTCGGCTGGCTCCCGGGGCAAATGCTTCGCCTGTACATAGGGCTGGGCGCGCTGCTTCTCGTCTGGCTGGGGCTCGTACATGCCCAGGCGCTCTGGTTCAGCCGTCGCCGCGCGCTTCCGAAGGAACTCGCTGTGGGCGTTTTCTTTCCAGCTGCCGTCTTCATTCCCACACTCGCTCGATCGGCAGGTCCGCACCTGGAGCTTGCCCCCCTGGCCCTGCTATTCGCCGCCGTGTGCACTTTGAACTGCGTCTTCCTGCACGCCTGGGAGCATCCTG
>CAXTFS010000367.1:2080-3493 GCA_964243395.1 uncultured Acidobacteriaceae bacterium
TTCGCCGCCGTGTGCACTTTGAACTGCGTCTTCCTGCACGCCTGGGAGCATCCTGAAAGCCGGACCTCAGCTATCCAGGATCGTACGTATGCGGATCGTGCGTGTGCGGATCACGCGCATGCAACAACGCAGTGGGCGGCGGAACACATCACCGCGCTCACGGTGGCCACGGGCCTGCTCTCCGTTGCCGTTGCAGTGGCTCTGTCCTCACTGCAGACCGCCCGGACCAACCTTCGCTTCGCGGCACCCCACGTCTGGGCGGTACCGGTCAGCTGTGGGCTCAGCGCCACCTTTCTGCTTCTGCTGCATCGCCGGCGAGTCCTGTTGCCTCCGCTGGTTCTACGCGCCCTTGCCGATCTGGCGCTCCTGACGCCGATCCCGGTGATGCTGCTGGCGCGGCTCAGTCGACCGACCCCGTGAGGCACACTCTTCGACCGCACGAGGAGTCTCCCCTTACCCAAAAGACAGCCGAGCCGAACTTCGATCGAGTGGCACGGCTCTACCGCTGGGCTGAATACCTTGCCCTGGGACCGCTGCTTACTCAAACGCGTGAACACTTTCTGCCTGCACTGCACGCCACAAGACAAGCCTTGGTTCTCGGCGATGGGGATGGCCGGTTTCTCGCAAAACTGCTGCTGCGCGTCCCCGGATTGGGGGCGCAGGCGGTGGACACCAGTGCCGTCATGCTTCGGCTGCTGCAAAACCGGTGCGCACGCGCGGGCGTGGCTGGCCGGGTCCAAACCCGGCAGATGTCTGTTACGGCGCCGCTCCTGCTTGAAGGGGCGAGGCTCTCCGGGATCGACCTGATCGTGACGCACTTCGTGCTGGATTGCCTCTCGCAGAGCGAGGTCGACCGGCTTGCTGCTGGTCTGGCAGCAGGTGTCGCTCCTGGATGCCTCTGGGTGGTCTCAGAGTTTGGTTTGCCACAGCAGGCGCTGGCCCGCTGGGCTGCGGGGGTCTACATCGGCGCGCTGTACCTCGCCTTCCGCCTGCTCACCGGCCTACGGGTACGACGGCTGCCGGATCCTGCGTCCGCCCTGCGGAGCGCTGGATTTGTGCGGCTCGACCGCGCAGAACGCCTCGGTGGGCTGATCTACACCGAGCTTTGGCAACGTTCTTCTCTGCCGATCCCCGGCAAGTGACATCCGCTGCGCGCAACTTCAGCGCAGCGCAGAACATCCACTCCTGAGTGTCGAACGCAAAGCAAGACGTGCACGCCGCGGAGCCGATCGCAGGGGAAGCGACCCATGCGGCTTCGTCCCATCCCAGGCCCGATGACGCATCGCAACGCAAGCACGTGGCCAAGTCGACGGCCGATGGTGCCGGTGGCCGCGTTGCGACGCCGATTGCGGCCGGGGGTCTGACCCATTTCACGCACCCGAACCGCGGGCGTCCCAGCGTCTACCTTATGCG
>CAXTFS010000368.1:0-3493 GCA_964243395.1 uncultured Acidobacteriaceae bacterium
GTATAGCCGCGCTTGATGGCGCGTTGCCGCAACGTAACGTTGTGGTGCTTGGAGCCGGTGAAGTACTGCAAGGCCGCACCATAGCTCCCGCGGGGCAACAGACGCACGTCGACCTGCAAATTGTTGCGCAGCGTGAAGCTGACCTTGTTCTGTCCCTTGGCAAGCAGTTTGTCGATCAGCGGCAGGGCAGCGACATGCTCGACGGCGGCGGCGACCACCTCCGGTTCACAGGCCGGGCCGGTCACCAGGAGGTCGAGATCGCCCACACTCTCACGTCCACGGCGCAGGCTGCCGGCCGGCGTGATGGTGTCGATGCCGGGGAACTGCCGGATCAACTCGGAGATCCGTGCCGCATGCTCGCGCGCCACATCGATGCGAAAGCGTGACGTGTTCTTGCGGTAGTCCTCAATGCCCTTGAGGAGCTTGTCGGTGAACTTCTGGCCCATTCGCGGCAGCGTGAGCAGATCGCCACGTTTGGCGGCCTCTTCCAGGCTGTCCACGTCGGCGACACCCAGTGCGGAGTAGAGCATCGCAACGGTCTTGGGGCCCATGCCAGGCAGTCGCAGCAGCGTCAGCATGCCGGGCTTGTAACGCGTCAGCAACTCGTCACGCAGCGGCATGGTGCCGGTGGTGACCAGATCACGGATACCCGCAGCCATGCCTTTGCCGATGCCGCCAATGCTCAGCAACGCCTTGGGGTCGGCGTCAGGACGCGTCAGCGTTTCCAGTTGCGTGGTCTGTTGCTCAACGGCTTCCGCGGCACGGCGGTACGAGCGCACGCGGAAGGGATCAGCGCCGTCAATCTCAAGCAGGGCGGCTGTTTCATCGAGCAGGCGCGCGATCGTGATGTTGTCCATAGGGCTGGGGACGTCGGGTACTCAGATCATAGAACGTGCGGTTGACCGGATCGGCCCGACGGCTCAACCGCTAGGATGCGTCGGTGGGAAGAACCTGGTCAGCCTGCGGCCCATGCGTTCCATCCACGACGTCAAACTCCACCGGATCGCCTTCCTTCAGGCTGCGGTAGCCATCCCGCTGGATGGCGGAGTAGTGAACGAACACATCCGGACCGCTCTCCCGTCCCAGAAACCCATAACCCTTAGCGCTGTTGAACCACTTCACCGTACCTTTGAACTGTCGCATCAACTCTCAGCCGAAATGAAATAGTGCACAACCGCGCAGGCACAATCGCATTATGAAACGGACCCAAAAACGGCTGCAACGTTCACTTTCAGCTATCGAACAGCCCAGCCGCGATGCTCCGACAATCTGAAAAGATTTCTGGGACTAACCCCGGGCGCGTTGATTCGCATAGAGCAGAACGCCGATCAGGGTCTTGCCATCTTCGATCTTTCCGTCGTGGATCAGACGAAGCACCTCCGACAGAGGCGTCATGCGCAGCTCGATCCGCTCATCTTCTTCCGGGGTGGCTTCGCCCAGGGTGAGGTCCTCGGCCAGCAGAATGTTCATTGCTTCAGACACGAAGCCAGGCGTGGCGTAATACGTCACGTGTCTGGACCAGCGCTTGGCCCGGTAGCCGGTCTCTTCGATGAGCTCGCGTTTGCCAGCGGGGATGAGTTTCTCGCCTGGCTCAATGCGACCCGCCGGTAGCTCGAGCAGGAACTTGTCGGCGGCGTGACGATATTGGCGGATGAGCAGAATGCCCGGATCAGCGGGATCCGACGCCGTGTCCACCGCGAGCACCACGACAGAACCGTTGTGGCGCACGATATCCCGTCGCGCCGTGACGCCGCCTGGCTCCGTCACCTGGTCCTGCGTCACCCAGAAGACGTTTCCTTTGTAGACCGTCTTTGAGGCAAGGACCTTCGCCTTGCCGCGCAAGGTCTTCCCTGCCGCTGTCTTTGCCGATTGCGGCTTGGAGGCAGCGGCCCCGCGGCTTGGCGCGCGCTTGTCCGGAACACTGCTGTTCTTAGGCTTTTCTGTGGGGGGACTCGTCTTCACGCGTTGCGTCGGCTTCGCCATGGCCCCACACTACACGAGGTACAGCACGTGGACCCGGCGCTGGGCAGAGGATTTCCTGCACCAGCGGACCCGGTGCCGCATCCAAAAGACTCGGAGCGCCGCCAGAGCCATGCAGGCAGAGTGTTACCCCATCTCGATGCTGCCCGGCACCTCGCCGCTCTTTCGTGACTACGCGGAAGCGATGGACGCTTCCACCGTGCGGCGTCTGCGGCGCTGGTATCCTGCCGATCCCTTCCGGATGGACTGGGCACAGACGGCTCCGCACTTGAGCCAGGCGCATCGCGAGAAACTTGCGGATGCGCTGCTTGACCAGGCAACGACCTTCAGGGCAGGCCCGGCGGCGGTCGCTAACGTGGAGCGTCTGCGTTCCGGCGCCGCGGCGGTGGTCACGGGCCAGCAGGTGGGTCTGCTTGGTGGTCCGCTGCTTACGTTGTTGAAGGCTGCTACCGCGATTCGCAAAGCCCAGGATGCCACGCAGGCAAGTGGGCGGGAGCACGTGCCGGTGTTCTGGCTTGCCAGTGAAGATCACGACCTCGCCGAGGTGGATGAGATATACCTGCCCACCAAGGCTGGCGTTGAGCGCAGGAGCGCCGATCTCGCGCCTGCCGGCACCGCATCACCGGTCGGCAATCTCCCGCTAGGAGCTCAGATCGAGCCCGTCCTGACCTGGGCCGAAGAGCTACTCTCCTACGCGCCAATCTGCGATGTCCTTCGTGAGGCCTATATGGATCGCGGAGATTACAAGGCCACCCTGGCAAGCAGCTTTGGGCGTCTCCTGTCGCGGGTCTTCGCCGAGCAGGGACTGATTGTGATGGATGCGTCCTCACGCGCGTTCCATACGCTGGGCGCGCCCGTGTTGCGTGCCGCGGTCGAGAAGGCCGACGCGCTGGAGGTCGCCCTTGTGGAGCGATCCCAGGAGCTTGAGTCTGCCGGCTACCATGCGCAGGTGAAGGTCGGGGCGGAGATGAGTCTTCTCTTTGTCCTAACGCCTGACGAGGGCAACTTGTGGGAACGGAAGGCGTTGCGGCGCACAGCTGACAGTGCCTGGAAGGCGGGCTCACGCACGTACTCCACTGCGGAACTACTGGCGATGCTGGAAAGTGAGCCTGAGCGCCTGAGCGCCAATGCCTTGCTCCGCCCGGTGTTTCAGGATGCCATCCTGCCTACCGCGGCCTACATCGGTGGACCGGCAGAGATCGCCTATTTTGCACAGTCGGCTGTGGTGTACGAGCAGGTCCTGGGCCGCATCACACCCGTGCTGCCTAGGCTCTCCGCGACGCTGGTAGATCCCGCGGTCGCGAAGCTGATGGAGCAGCACGAGGTTCAGTTTCCGCAGGTCCTGCAGGCACGTACCGCCGAGGAACTCAGCGTGCGGCTCGGTGCGCGGTCTATGCCGGTGGAGGGCAAACGCAAAGTTGCTGCCGCGGGCAATGCGCTGGATGCGGAGTTGTCCACGCTGCTTGACTATATGACGACGATGAGCCCCGATCTTGGGCGAGCTGCGGGCGTG
>CAXTFS010000369.1:0-2889 GCA_964243395.1 uncultured Acidobacteriaceae bacterium
TTGTTGTCGCCGATGCCCAGGTTATAGACCTGCATCCAGAAGTTCAGGTTCTGCGCACGGTGGAACACGACGGGCGTGGAAACGGTCTGTCCGACCCGGGGGTACAGCTTGGTGTTGCCGATGACGAAGTTACCTGTGCCTACATCCTTGGACGGTACGCGCTCCATCTGGTCAGCAAGGATCAGTGAAGAGTGTCCCAGACGGGCGTCATCGAACTTGGGAACATCCACACTGCGCCGCCAGGTGCCGACATGCTGGGCGTTATTCACGTCCTTGATGGCGATCTCCAGCTTGTAACGGCCCGGTGCAAGCGGCAGGGCCTTCCAGTAGACCGAGTTCTTGTTCTTGGTGCGGTCCAGCAGATCGGTCGGCGTCTCCACCTTCACGGTGTCTTCAAAGGTCTGCACCACGTGATGATTGATATTGCTGACGCGGCCAAGGATGTTCACGACCCCGGAAGAGTCCCCATCCTTGCTCTTATAGGTAACGTCGCCATTGCGGATTTGGAGCGTGACCGGCACCAGCACCGTGTCGTTGGTCAACTTCACATAGTCGGTCCGCACATCGAACAGGAACGGCGGCCCGTTTAGCACCTTCGCAGAGCTTAGAAACTCATCCAGATCGGCGAACTTCACCGGCGGAGGAGCCATCAGCTTGGCAAAGGTATCCAGACGATCGAACTGCTTGCTGTTCTGCGAAGCGGAATCAGGTCCAGGACCGAGCTGCTCCAGACCGCCGCTGAAGCGGTCGGACTGCTTGGCCTTGCCCATCTGCTCGTAGAGGGTCTGCCCGGCGCCCGGTGTGTGTTTGAGCGCGTCCTTCTCGGAGCGATCGATTGTGGCGTGGTAGTCGCCGCACATGCAGGAGTCGACGAACTCAATATCGATGTTGTCGCCGACGCTGGCAAGGTAGCGGTAGTGCCACACCTCGAAGGGAAACGTGGAGGTGTTCCCGCCGCCCTCTTCCATCGGCCGTTCATAGTTGCCGCCGGAGGGATGCGAGTCGATGCTGTCCGGCTTACCGAACGCGATGTAGATGTGACCGCGGTCGGTCATCCACCCGGGCTTACCGGCCGGGAAGTGTTCGTTGGCATACGCGATGCGGGCGTAGTGCTCGTCACGAAACTCGTTCTCCGGGCTGTCCGGATTGGGATTCCGACGCTGCCAGAACATCTCGATAAACTGCTGGCGCTCTTCTTCGTTGGTGAGGTCCTTAAAGGTCTTGACCTCTTCGTCCGTGATGATCCAGCGAACGTCCTCGTTCAACCATTTCTTATCTTCAGGACTTAATTCGTTATGAACGGCCTTGCGGCGCTGCGCCTCTTCGTGATCGCTCAACCGGCGCTTCAACGGGTCTGGCCTCTCCTCGGTGGGTGCGGTCTTGGTGACGCCGCCGTTGTCCTGCGTCTCCTGAGCATGCAGCGGTGCGCTCATGGCGAGCAGAACGGGAAGAGCAAAAGACGCAGTCAGTGCCAACAGACGCATTGGGCCGGAACTCCTAGCTAAACCCGCCCAGTGTACGGCGTATGAACGCCGGAAACAAGGACTCGTTGCTATTCTAGGGGTGCAGGTTGCCTGCTGAAGCGCCAGAATCGCGCGCAGGGTTCCCAAAGGTAGTGGGAACCGCCGCGTCCGTCTGAGCGTAACCGTAGCATCCACCCCTTGTACTTGCCACCACCGGGCAGAAAGCGACGATGAACAAGAAGAAGGTCCTTTTCATAACCCTGGCCATTCTGGTGGCAGCGGGCGTGGTCACCGGAACCGTGCTGCAGAGCCGCAAGGACGTCATCGCGGTCACGACAGCCAAAGCCGTAAACGGAGAGCTCACCGCCACCGTCAGCGGAACGGGGCAAATCAAACCGAAGACCTACGTCAACGTTGGCGCGACCTCGTTCGGCCGGATCACGCACCTGTACGTCAAGGAAGGCGATCATGTGCAGCGTGGGGCCATCCTGGCCACGGTCGAAAACGTGCAGCCGGAGGCTACCGTGGCTGCGCAGTCCGCCACCATCGCCAGCAGCCGCACGGACGTGAACTCCAACATTGCCGCCGAGAACACCGCCAAGGCCAACGTGTCCGAAGCGCAGGCGGACCTCGAGCAGAAGCAGCTCGACTTCGGCCGCGCCCAGCAACTCTACGATGGCAAGCTGATCGCCAAGCAGGACTTTGACAGCAAGAAAGCAGCCTACGACATGTCTGTCGCCACGCTGCAGGAGCGTCAGGCGGTTCTTTCACAGTCGCAGGCGCAGACCGCCTCGGCCCGCGCTCACGTCTCGCAGGCAGTGGCAACGCAGCGCTCCAACTTCGACTCGCTCGACAAAACCGTCAGCCGCGCGCCATTTGACAGCCTGGTGACCAACGTTCCCGTACGTGAAGGCGAAACGGTCGTTGTGGGTATCCAGAACGCTGGTGGTTCCACGCTGATGTCGCTGGCTGACATGAGCATCATTACCGCCGAGGTCAAGGTCGACGAGACGGATATCGTCAACGTCGCCCTGGGGCAGTCGGCAGACGTCACCATCGATGCGTTTCCCGGCAAGGTCTACAAAGGCCGGGTGACGGAGGTCGGCGATCAGGCCCTCCTGCGCACCACCGGCCTCGCCACCTCGCAGTCCGTGACCGGCACCGAAGAGGCCAAGGACTTCAAGGTCGTCGTCACCCTCGACGGCTCGCCCGCCGAGCTGCGACCCGGCCTCTCCGCTTCGGCCAAGATCACCACCGCCCAGAAGAGCAACGTGCTCTCCATCCCGATCCAGGCGCTGGTGGAGCGTGATCCCGCGATCGAGTCTGCGCTCTATCGCAACCACGGCACGGGCGCCGGTGCGTCTTCTGGAACGACGGTTTCGGCTGCCTCCCGCGCACAAACCACCGAGGGGGTTTACGTCCTCGT
>CAXTFS010000369.1:2899-3481 GCA_964243395.1 uncultured Acidobacteriaceae bacterium
GTCCTCGTCAATGATGGCGGCAAACTGCGCGCACGCTTTACGCCTGTGAAGACGGGCATCTCCGGGGCAACCGACATCGAAATCCTGAGTGGTTTGACGGTGGGCGAGGAGATCGCAACCGGCCGGTTCAAGGTGCTGCGTTCCTTGAAGAGCGGGGTTGCCGTCAAGCACGACACCTCCACGGCACCTACGGTATCGGACAGCTCAAGCTAAGCTAGGCACAGGACTAATTACAAGACTAGGCACAGGACGGGCGCCGGCACAGAGGCACTTGTGCACCCAGCCCGCAGGAGGTTGTTATGGCTGCTACCACTGCTCCGCTTGCCGAGGCTCCGTCCGAGCGCGTAGGCGCCAACGCGGATGGTCCTCGTTCCGGCGATGTCATCGTCACCAACAACCTTTGGAAGACTTATGAGATGGGCGACCAGCAGGTCCATGCGCTGCGAGGGGTCGACATGCGCATCGGTCACAACGAGTACGTTGCGATCATGGGGCCGTCCGGATCCGGCAAGTCCACGTAGATGAACCTGCTCGGCTGCCTTGATTCGCCCACGGTCTGCCAGTATTGGCTCGACGGCCATG
>CAXTFS010000370.1:0-3473 GCA_964243395.1 uncultured Acidobacteriaceae bacterium
GGGCTGGGGAACGCACGCTGGACCGCAACCCCTGCAGCAGCAGAGCACTCTGCTCGTGAATCGCGCTGGCGCCAACTACGGGCCGTCCAACTTCGACACCCGGAACCAGTTCAAGGGCTACGCGGTGTACGACCTGCCGTTCGGCAAGGGCAAGGCGTTCCTGAACAAGAGCTGGCTCGCGGATGAGACCATCGGCGGCCTCCGTATCTCGGGAACGTTAGTCATGTCCTCGGGTAATCCGTTCACGGTGACAGATGGTACCAACAACTATGCTGGCACCTCGCAGTTCCCGGACTACACCGGGGTCAGCTCGGTCCCAACCGGTGGCCGTACCCTGGCTAACTGGTTCAACCCCGCCGCCTTCTCGGATCCAGGTCCGGGCGTCTTCGGCACCTCCGGCCGTAATCAGCTGGTTGGGCCCGGGTTCTACACCGTGAACCTGTCCGCCCTGAAGCAGTTCACCCTGCCATGGGAAGGCATCAGCTTCTCCATGCGGGCGGATGCCTCGAATGCCTTCAACCACCCGGCCTTTGGACCTCCCGGTGGAGCCTTGATCGGCAGCGGCGGAGTCTCCGGCGCTGCGTTCACGGGTGCCACGAATGAAGCCATCACCGGCACACAAATCGGTGGTCGCAACATGCAGATCAGTGCACGCGTAGCCTTCTAACCAGCTGATAACCTAAAAGGGATGGCGATCCGTCGCCATCCCTTTTTGCTTTTCTACCTACTCTTCTTGCACCGGCTCACCCGGAGTCGACTGGTTCTGTGATGATGTCGTTTGCGACTCGGCTGCTGTGCCGATTGAGTTGGGCGGGTGTACTTGCGGCGCAGACCGGCATCGCGGCAGGGCAACAACCCGCCGCCTCTCCTGCTGCAGCAGACATCCGGGCGCACCAGGAGAAGGCACGGGGATATCTGCAGCAAAAGAAGCCGGCGCTTGCTATCCCTGAGTTTGGCGCGATCGTGGCAATCGATCCCAACAACCTGGATGCGCAGGCGAACCTAGGTGTCCTGCAGTACTTCACCGCGCAGTTTGCCGAGGCCGAACCGCACCTGCGGGCGGCCCTCGGCATCGATCCAAACCTGAGTAGATTGCAAGCGCTGCTCGGTTTTTGCGAGCACCAGCTCGGCCAGTTCAGTGACGCCCGCAACGACCTCACGGCCGCGCTGCCGAAGCTCGTAGATCCCAAGATCCGGCGACAGGCCGGCTTGGAACTCGTCGAGCTGGATACAGCGGTGGGCGACCTGCCCGCCGCGGCGGTGACGATCAACCAGCTCAAGGCCGCGGCACCCACCGATCCGGAGATTCTCTACGCGGCCTATCGCGTGTATACCGACCTGGCCGGTGAGGCCATGCTGGATCTCTCCGTGGCGGCACCGGATTCGGCGCAGATGCACCAGGCGATGGCGCACGAGCTGATCCGCGAGCGGGACAACCCCGGGGCGGTGAAGAACCTGCGCGCCGCAGTGGCCGCGAATCCAAATCTTCCGGGCGGTCACCTGGAGCTGGCCGAGGCGCTGCATGCGTCTTCTGAGCCCG
Source organism: uncultured Acidobacteriaceae bacterium (assembly GCA_964243395.1). GTDB lineage: Bacteria > Acidobacteriota > Terriglobia > Terriglobales > Acidobacteriaceae > Granulicella. The sequence goes on from CAXTFS010000370.1 coordinate 1,541, forward strand.
CGCAAAGGGCCGAGGCCGAGGCGCAGTATCAACTCGCGCTGCAGGCAAATCCAAAGGACGATAAAGCGCTCACAAGGCTGGGCGATCTTGCGGCTGAGAAGGGCGATCACACGGCTGCGATCGCGCACTACAAGCACGCACTGAGCGTGCAGCCGGCGAACACAGACGCCGCCTTGGGCCTGGCGCATGAGCTGGTCGAAACCGACCAGGCGCAGGCTGCCCTACCCTTGCTGCTGGGCGTGATCAAGGCCGACCCAACGGATGTGCTCGCCCACTACCGTCTGAGCGCGGCGTACCGGCGGCTGCATCGGCCCGAAGACGCAAAGCGCGAGATTGCGGAGTACGAGCGGCTTAAGGCGCTCAAAGACAAGTTGCGGGAGATCTACCAGGCGATGCGTATGGACGCGCCGCAGGACCACGACGAGTTGCAGACCCGTGACGCGGCGCCGGGGAACCATGCGAAGCCGTAGCCTTCTTCGCTGTGTCGCGCTGACGGTCTGCGGGCTCGTCGGCCGCGCGCAGGCGACCACTGCCGCGGTGCAAGCAGGCGATCACGTGCCACAGCTGGTCGATATCACCGCGTCTACGGGCATTCACTTCGCACATCTGTCCAGCCCGGAGCAGAAGTTCATTGTGGAGTCGATGAGCGGCGGGGTGGCGCTGCTGGACTATGACGGCGATGGCTGGCTGGACATCTACTTCACCAACGCGCCAAGCGTCAGCATGGCGCAGGCTGGCACCAAGGCCCGCAGCGCGCTCTACCACAACAACCACGACGGCACCTTCACCGACGTAAGCGACAAGGCCGGGGTGGCGACGCCGTGCTGGGCCATGGGTGCAGCGGTTGGGGACTACGACAACGATGGCTGGCCCGATCTCGCCGTGAGCTGCTTTGGCGGCGTTGTGCTGTACCGCAACAACCATGACGGCACCTTTACCGACGTGACGCAGAAGTCTGGCCTGGCGCAGGACAAGGGATGGGCCACGGGCCTGGTCTTCGGGGACTACGACGGAGATGGCTTCGTGGATCTGTTTGTGCCGCACTATGTCGATCTCGACCTGCAGCATCTTCCCGCGTTTGGCACGGGGAAGACGTGCACGTATCACGAGATCCTGGTGCAGTGCGGGCCGCGTGGGCTAAAGGGAGCGCCTGACACGCTGTACCACAACAACGGCGATGGCACGTTCACGGAGGTCAGTCGGGCGGCGGGCGTGGATGATCCCAAGGGCTACTTCGGGCTGCAGGCCGTGTGGTCGGACTTCGATGGCGACGGCAAGCTTGACCTGCTCGTCGCCAACGATGGCGAGCCCAATTTTCTGTACCACAACGAAGGCAATGGGCACTTCAAGGAGATCGCCAACGAGGCCGGCGTGGCGCTGAGTGAAGACGGTGGAGAGCAGGCCAACATGGGCATTGCGTTAGGCGATTACACGCGCAGCGGTCGCCAGAGCATCGCGATCTCCCACTTCAGTGACGACTATGCGGTGATCTACCGCAATGACGGCGGCCTGAACTTCACCGATGTGGCGCATGCGGCGAAGGTCGCGCAGTCCACCCTGCCCTATGTCGGCTGGGGGGACGCGTTTCTCGACACAGCCAACCGTGGATTGCTCGACCTGATCCTGGTCAACGGTCATGTGTATCCGCAGGTCGACAACACCAAGCTGGGCACAAGCTATCGCGAGCCCAAGCTGCTGTTCTGGAACAACGGCGATGGCACCTTCCGCGACGTCAGCCATGAGGCCGGACCCGCATTGCGCGTGCCGCAGGTGAGCCGTGGGCTTGCAGTCGGCGATCTCTTCAACACGGGCAGGCTCGACGTGGTCGTCGAGAACCTGACCGGCGGGCCGATGATCCTAGAATCCAGAAGCGATCCGAGAAACCACTGGATCAGCTTCCAACTGGAAGGCAGCCCCTCCAACCGCCTAGCCC
>CAXTFS010000371.1:0-3473 GCA_964243395.1 uncultured Acidobacteriaceae bacterium
CTTTGAAGGACTTGCCGACGTTGAAGTCTGAAGGACCGTAGGAGTACAACTCATTCTCCGGAAAGTAGGGATCCTCATAGTAGGGGCCCGATCCATCCGTATCGAGGCTCTTGGCGTACATGAACTGGGCATCAAGCGAGAGATGGAAGCCAACCGGATGCTTCAGCTCGGCAAGAAATGCATTGTTGTTCGAGCTACCCACGTTGCTCCAGAAGTCGCCGCTGGTGACCAGTGGGTTCAGCGCAAGACCCTGGACGATGCCCGGAGCGTTCGGACCTTCGTGGTTGATCAGATGGCGGCCTACACTGCCCTGATATCCAAGCGAGGCGACAAGCTGACGTCCGAGTTGGTAGTCCGTGCCCAGCGAAAAGTGCTCTGAGTAGGAAGTGGGCAGATTGCCGTGTCCATCGCCGATGATGATGATGTTCGCGTTACCCGCGACCGGTAGATTCGCGCTGTTGTAGCTCGCAATCGTGTTCGGGTTGGAAGCAAAGCCTCCCAGCGAAGTGATGCTGCTGGAGATGCCGTAGAGGATGTCGCCGCCATTCGATCCAGGATTGCTGGGGCTGGCGAACTGGAAGTTGTAATAGTTCTGCGTCGGCGGGTTGTAACCCGAGTTCGCGGTGATAGCGATCTCTTCCTGGTTGTAGTTCAGGCCAAAGCCACCGCGAACCACCAGCTTGTTGTTAAACGAGCCCGGGCTCCAATTGAAGCCGAGCTGCGGTCCGAAGTTTCCCTTCTGTGGGTTCCAGAGACCACCACCAAGACGGATCGACAGGCCCGTGTACGTAGCCGCTCCGGAACCAAACTGAACCGCCGGCAGATCGTTCTGCTTTGCATACAGGGCGCCAAAGTATGAGTAGCGAAGACCCGCATGCAGGGTCAGATTTGGACGCACCTTCCAGTCGTCCTGGAAAAAGGCGCCGAAGAGATTTTCACGTTGATCGGTGCGGGTTCCGCCCGGCAAGCCGGTGACGCTGTTGAAACCGCCGCTCTCCTGGTAGGGGGCATCGTTCAGAAAGTCCCAGGCGTTATAGAAGCCGTAGGTCGGACGCCCGATGGGATCGCTAAGGTAGTGCAGCTGCGTGTAGTCTCCACCAAACTTCAGGGTCTGCGGCCCAATCACCTTGGTCAGCGTGTCCTTGTACCCAAACGTCCACTGATTCAGGATGCTTCCCAGCGAGGAGCCAAACTGATTCAGCGCGGCATTGGGGGCGAAGGTGACGTTGTCCTGCGGCAAACCCACCGGCTGCTGAGGATTGGAGGCGATCTCATTCCAGCGCCAACCGGCTGCATTGACACGCGCTTCGTTGAGGAACGTAGAGGAGAATGTGTGATTGTAAATCAGCGAAAGCGCTTCGTTGATCTGCTCGTGATTGAACAGGTTGTACGCCCGCGCGCCCCCGTTGTAGGAAGTGTTGCCCTGCGGCACCCAATAGATCGCAAAGGCCAGATGATCGCGCTTGGTCGCGTCTGCATCAAGGCGCCCGTTGAACTGCCTGTAGTACGACGTCTGCGGTGTGCTTGTGGAGTAGTACGCCACGTCGGCAACGCCATCGAGTCCACCACCTACGCCGGGGTTCGTCGCCGTTCCAGTCGCCGTCGGATCCTGCGTCCCGAGCGCGCTCTTCAACGGGGATCCAATGTCGAGACCCTGACCGGGGATCGTATTGCAGTTCACCCCTTCGGAGAGACCGACAACACTGCAGGTTTCGCCGCTGGTCACGATGGTGCCAGCCGGCGCGCTGCCCGGAAAGCTGAGGAACTTGGAAGCGATGCTGGCCGAAGACGCCGCGCTGCGAAAGGCCGATGTCTCGTACCAGCCGGTACTCGTGGCGTTTGAGCTGTTGGGCGAGGACTCGTAGGCAAAGAACGCGAAGATGCGGTTCTTCAGGATCGGGCCGCCGAGGCTGCCACCGTACTGGTTGTAGCGTTGCGAATCGCGCAATGCCGCACCAATGCGTGTGCCGTCGGAAAGAGTCGGCTTCTGGTTGTACGCATTCAAGCCTGGGCGGTGTATGGCGATAAAGGCGCTGCCATGCAGCTGATTGGTGCCGCTCTTGGAAGTGACCAGCGTCTGAGCGCCGCTGAATCGGCTGTTCTCGGCGTCGTAGTCGTTGGTGACGATACGGACGTTGTCGATCGAGTCTTCCGTCGGCGTGATGATCGTGGTGCCGCCCCAGACCGCGCTCACCGTGCTGATGCCGTCGATAGAAATGCTGTTGGTCTCGTATTGACCGCCGTTGGCATTGGCCTGCGGCCCGTTCTCCGTCGGCGCGGCTCCACCAGCGCCAGAGCCGCCAGGACCCTGCGTTCCCGGATTATTCCGAACACCGCCGCCGGCGTTCTGCCCTCCATCACTGATGGCGCCTGGAGCCAGCTGCGTCAGCGTGAACACGTCGCGGTTGAACGATGGCAGATGCTGGATGTCGTTGCTGCTAACGGTGCCGCCGATGTTTGCGGTTTCGGTGTCGATTGCACCGACCGCGTCGCCGGAAACCGTGACCGTGCTGGTGGTCTCGCCAAGCTGCAGCTGCACGTTCACGGAGTTTGCCTGCTCAGGGATGATCGCGAGGTTCTGGATCACGTTCTGCTTGAACCCGGGCGCAGACGCGGTGAGGTTAAAGCGATCCGGCGGCAAGGCGTCAAAGTTGTACACGCCATCGCCGTTTGCGGTGACAGTGAGCGTCTTGTTGGTGGCCACATCAACCAGCGTCAGGACAGCCCCGGGAACAACCGCGCCGGTCGGGTCGGTGACCGAACCCTGAATCGACGCCCTGAATTGTGCATGGGCCGCCACGCCGCCTGCCAGGGATGCAACAGCCAGAACGAGAGGTCCACAAGGACCACGACGTACATTCATAACCCCTCCTAAGCGAGCGCCTCGAAGGACGCTCACTGCATTTAGGCAACCGATTGCCTGAGCGAAATACTTTGTACGCGCCGCTGGGTAAGGGTGTCAACAACTCCCTTTGCCGCGACCCACGTTGTGTACGTGATGTGGGAGACTGCTGGGGTGAGTGCAAGCCCCTCCCCGCCCCGCGCCAGTTTGAAGCTGCTAGCCGATCACCTCGGCTTGTCGCCGGCAGCGATCTCTCGTGTACTGAATGGCGCTCCTGCGGCCAGCTCGATCCCCCAGGTGACCCAGGACCGGATCTTCGCGGCCGCGCAACAGCTTAACTACCGCCCCAACGTGCTGGCGCGTTCCCTGCGGCGCGGCCGCTCCATGACCCTGGGCGTCCTCGTGCCCGAGCTGTCGGAAGGCTATGCGGCATTGGTGCTGTCAGGGCTGGAGCAAGGCCTCCTGCAGGCCGGCTATTTCTATTTCCTCATCAGCCATCACCATCGCAAGGAATTGATTGAGAGTTCGCTGACCATGCTCGCCGAGCGCGCAGTGGACGGCCTGGTTGCGATCGATACCCTGCTGCCGCGACACATGCACATACCGACTGCGACCATCTCCTGCCCTGATC
>CAXTFS010000372.1:0-3456 GCA_964243395.1 uncultured Acidobacteriaceae bacterium
CGACGGACGCATCCTGCCGAGTCGCTGAAGGCGGTCGCGCATCGCGTGCTGCAGACACACGAGCTCACCTTGCAGGGCGGCTTCGCGCTGGTCTTCAAGAACGGTTCCCTGCTGACCTCCTTCCATCTGCCGAGCGGCATCGCTGACGCGGGCACCGTCGCAACGGCTGCCGAGGCGACTCGTGCTCGCGACGTCCTGACCGCTGCCGAGCGTGGGCAGGAAGGCTTTGTCACGCTGGACGGCACAGACTACAGCCTCGCGACAGCTGGTGCAAAGGATGACGCCCTGGTGCTAGTAGGATTGCCCCTGCCGCAGGATGTCGCCGCGACCAACATACGGCTGCAGCGTGCTGCCGACGCCTATTGGACCGCCTTTCGTGAACGTCGTCAGGTGCGTTCGCTTTACACCGGGCTGCTCTTGCTGATCACGTTGCTTGCGCTCTTCGCGTGCTGCTGGTTGGCGCTCAACATGGCAAAGCAGGTCACCAAACCTGTGGAGTCGCTCGCCGATGCCATGGAGGCGATTGCGGCCGGTGACTACGCGCGAAGGGTTGGGCAGTCCGCGACCGAGGAGCTGGGCGAACTCGTGGACAGCTTCAATGACATGGCTACCGACCTGGAGTCGGCACGCACCGCCGCCGAGGCCTCCGCGGCCAAGTTGAATGATCTGAACACCACACTGGACCGTCGCCGCACCGAACTCGAGACCATCATCGAAACCATTCCTACCGGGGTCGTCACGCTTTCACCGGACCGTCGCATTGTGCTGGTGAATCGAGCCTTCTCCGAGATGCTGGACCCCGGTGGGCAGAAGCTCTTCATCGGCTTGCCACTGATTGAAGCTCTGCCGGATGAAGCCATCGAAACACTGGAGCGCCTAATGCAGCGCAGCCATCGCATGGGCATTGCCTCTGCCGAGTTGGAGATGGCCTCCACCGCAGGCGTTCTTCATGTTTCGGCCGTTGTCGCTTTGTTGGAGCTCGGACCGGCAACGGCTCGCGAACACCTTGGGTACGTACTCGCCTTTGAGGATCTTTCAGAGGTTCTGCACGCGCAGAAACAAAGCGCCTGGAAGGAGGTCGCTCAGCGCGTCGCCCATGAGATCAAGAACCCTCTCACGCCGATCTCCTTGAATGCGGAACTCATCCGGCGCCACATCGACCGGCTTGCGCCCTTGCTCGCGGACAACGGGGTTGAGTCGCGCTCTCCGGCTGTCATCCGGCGCTCTACGGAGGTCATCGGATCCTCTGTGGAGACGCTGCGTTCCCTGGTCGATCAGTTCGCCACGCTGGCGGAGTTCCCTTCGGCGCAACCACGTCCGGCTGATCTCAACGGCATCGCCGAGGACTCACTCGCGCTGTTCACCGGCCGCCTTGGTTCCATACGGGTTCGCAAGCAGCTGGCGCCCGATCTTCCACTCACCCTGGCCGATCCTGAAGCGCTGAAACGTGCCATCAGCAATCTGATCGATAACGCCGCTGAAGCCATGAGCGATAGCCTGCTGCGGGAGTTGGAGGTCCGTACCCGTTTGCTCGATAACGGCAGTCTTGAACTCTCTATCGCCGACACGGGGCCGGGCTTGACTGACGAGATGCGGGAGCGGTTGTTTCTGCCATACTTCTCAACCAAACAGCGTGGTACCGGTCTCGGGCTTACGATCGCGGCGAAGGTGGTTCAGGAGCACGGCGGGACCATTCGCGCCGAACGGAATCTTCCGGTCGGTGCGCGCTTCATCGTGGAGTTGCGGCCCGCCCCTGGCGAAGGTGAGCTCGCCGGCAACGCGATTGTCAGCGCTGAAGGCATACCCGCGTGAACCATGTCTTGATCGTGGACGACGAGGCAGACATCCGTGATTCGCTCGAAGCCATCCTTCGCGAAGAGGAGTATGCGGTTACCACCGCCGGGACTGCGGCTGAAGCATTAACACTGCTGCGCGATGCCGATTTTCAAGCCGTTCTCCTGGACATCTGGCTACCCGATGGCGACGGGTTAGATGTGCTCTCAGCGATCCGCCGTGGCGACGACGAGCCGCGCCCTGGGGCGCCGGAGGTCATCATGATCTCCGGGCACGGCACCATCGAAGCAGCCGTTCGCGCAACCAAGCTTGGTGCGTTCGACTTCCTCGAAAAGCCGCTCTCGCTTGATCGCACCCTGCTCGTGCTGCGCAATGCGGTGCAGGCGCACAACCTTCGTGAGGACAACCAGGAGTTCGCGCGGCAACTGGCGACGAAGGGTTCAGTCACGGGCCAGTCGGTGTCGATCAAGGCGCTGCGGCAGCAGATCGGTCTGATGGCGCCCACTAACGGGCGAGTGCTCATCTTTGGCGAATCAGGCGTCGGCAAAGAACGCATCGCACGCCTGATCCATGCGGAGTCGGAGCGCCGCGACCGGCCCCTCGTGGAGCTGAATTGTGCGGCCATCCCTGAAGATTTCATCGAGACCGAACTCTTTGGCTATCGCCATGGAGCGGGCCCGGGCGGACCCAATCAACCCATGGAGAAGCGTGGCACCTTTGAACGCGCTGACGGCGGGACGCTGTTCCTGGACGAGGTCGGCGACATGAGCCTGAAGACCCAGGCCAAGGTGCTGCGTGCGCTTGACGAGCAGCGCTTCTACCCTGTCGGCGCGTCGAAGCCCGTGCATGTGGACGCGCGCGTGATTGCAGCCACCAACAAGGATCTTGAAGAAGAGATCGCCCGCGGCAACTTTCGCGAAGATCTGTTCTACCGATTGAACGTTATTCCCTTCTCGGTTCCCCCTCTGCGGGATCGCAAGGAGGACATTCCCTTGCTGGTGCGCGAGTTCCTCAGCGAGTTTGGGCAGCAGTATGGACGGCCGCGTGTCGAGATCTCCGACTCGGCCATCGGTCAGCTCCGCACCTATAGCTGGCCCGGCAACGTTCGCGAGTTACGCAATGTGATCGAACGTGTGTTGATCCTGAATCCAAAGGCCAATCGCATGGAGGTGAAACATTTGCCCATGCTGGTGCAGCGCACCGAAGGACGTCCCAACGGCCGTGACGGCAACGGCCGCGAAGAGTTCTCGACGTTGCAACAGGCACGCGAGGCGTACGAGCGCGACTACATCCTCAAGGAGCTTGATCGCTCGCATGGCAACATCAGCCGTGCAGCCGAGGCGCTGGGCCTGGAACGGTCGCATCTGTACCGCAAGATGAAGGGTCTCGGCATTCAGCTCAGCGAGTAGATGCGGCGCGAGTTAACGCGGGTAGAACGGCTACCGAAAGCGCCGGTACCGCACGGTTCCGGGCTCATCGCCGGCACCGATAAACTGCATGCCGCAGTGCTGCATCACCTTAACCGACTCTGGCTGGGTCTCATAGGTTTGCGCACTGACGGAGTGGATGGACGTCTGCGTGAGCAGCCACTGCGTAAGGGCCGCTGCGGCCTCGCTGCCATACCCCTGGCGCTGAAACGACGGCACAATGGAGTAGCCAATC
>CAXTFS010000373.1:0-3456 GCA_964243395.1 uncultured Acidobacteriaceae bacterium
TTCACTCCGAGGCATGATCAATCCCTACGGTGAAGGCACCGCAGCGGGCTGCATCGTTGCGGTCCTCACCACGGCACCAACCGCCGATGTGCTGCTGATGAAGCGGCAGGCGGAGGGGAAATAACCAGTGTGGGTGCCCCTCTCAGAACCTGACATCACCGATCTCGAGATCGAGGCCGTCGTGGCCACGTTGCGGGGCACGCGCCTCAGCCTCGGGCCGAAGATGGAGGAGTTTGAGCAACGCCTCGCCGCATATGTCGGGGTGCCGCATGGCATCGCGGTGAGTTCGGGAACGGCGGGGCTCCACCTCTGTGTGCGGGCACTCGGCATCGGTCGGGGGGACGAGGTTATCGTTCCCTCTTTCACCTTTATCGCTGCCGCCAACGCCATCCGCTACGAGGGCGCGGTACCCGTCTTCGTGGACATCGAGCCCCACACGCTGAACCTGGATCCCCGGTGCATCGAGGCCGCGATCACCCCGCGAACGCGGGCCATCATGGCGGTGCATACCTTTGGCTATCCCGCACCGATGGATGGGATCCTTGCCATCGCCCGCCAACACGGCCTGCTTGTGATCGAAGACGCCTGTGAGGCCATCGGCGCCGAGTACGCCGGCGCACGCGTCGGCAGCTTTGGCGATGCCGCTGTCTTCGCCTTCTATCCCAACAAGCAGATCACGACCGGCGAAGGTGGGATGATCGTGACCCGCGACGCCGCGTTGGCTGACACGATGCGCGCCCTGCGCAACCAGGGACGATACCCTTCCGATGCCTGGCACCAGCACAGCGTCGTGGGCTTCAACTATCGGCTCTCCGAGATCAACTGCGCGCTTGGCTGCGCGCAGATGCAGCGACTCCCCGAGATCCTCGGCAAGCGCGACACCGTCGCTGCGCTGTACCGTGATTTTCTGGGCGGTATCGAAGGGCTCAGGCTGCCCGCGCACACAATCGCGGACGGATCCCTGAGCTGGTTTGTCTATGTGGTGCGCGCCAACGCTGCACTGCGCGACAGCGTTGCGGCGAGCCTCACCGCGGACGGTGTGCAGTGTGGCCGCTACTTTGCTCCGATCCATCAGCAGGGCGCCTACGCGGACCAGGTCGCAACACAACCTCTGGTGGTCACCGAAGCCGAAAGTCAGCGCACGTTGGCGTTGCCATTTTTTAGCAACTTGACCGCAAGGCAGATCGCCTATGTCGCTGAGCGACTACGGCATGCACTTGCAACCGCCAGTTAACTTGCACCGGACGCACAGGAGGTTCTTGGGCCTTCCGACCCGTCGCACGAGCCGCCACGCGCTCTCGTATGATGGGGTGGCTGGTGATCTGATCAAGTGCGTAGGCCTGTCGCTCCTCAATTCGGTCGCATGAGCCGTCTTCTGCGGCCTGCCGTTTGCCTCCTTGGTGCGGCCCTCTCTGCCCATGCAGCGGCACCCTCACCCACCAACGTAATCGCGACCCGCAGGAACAACGTCGGCGTCGCATACATGAATCAGCAGCTTCCTGAGAAAGCGCTGCAGCAGTTTGAAGAGGCCACGAAAGCTGACGCGGCTGCGGTCACGCCGCTCATCAACGAGGGTCTGGCGTATCTGTACCTGCGCAAGCTGCCCGAGGCTCAAACCGCCTTCGAAAAAGCCACGACGCTGGACCCTAAGAGCGTGCGGGCCTGGTACTGCCTGGGCGTTGCGCGGGTAAGCGATGGGAATCAGGCCGAAGCACTTGCAGCGTTTGCACAAGCGCTGGCGCTTGACCCCGCGGACCCGGACACACACTATTTTCTCGGGTCGATCTACTTAAGCCAGAAGCAGCTTGACGACGCGGTGAAGGCGTTTACCGCGGCGCTTGGCGAAAATCCCCTGCACGCCTCCGCACAATTCGGCCTCGCACGCGCCCTGCAACGCGAAGGCAAGGTCGATGACGCCCGCGAGCACCTGAAGCGCTTCCAGGACATCACCGATGCCAAGATCGGTGTTCTGATGAGTTCGTCCTACGGCGAGCAGGGCCGCTATGCGACCGCACAGGACATGCTGGCGGCGCCGGCAAGTGCCGGTCCCATGATTCCAGTGACCTTTGTCGCTGCCTCGGCGACCACCACAGCGGAACCACGCAACAAAGCGGCTGTCACGAACAGCGGCGGCGTTTGCATACTCGACGTTGAAGGCAACGGCAGCCGTGATCTTGTCAGTGCCTCCCCGGGCGATGGCGTGCGCGTGTACCACCTGAATGCGAGTGGATCGACCGAGCTTCTTCCTGCCGAGAAGACAGGGCTTTTGTTGAAGGGAGACGGTGTCTCCTGTGCGGTGGGTGATTTCGACAATGATGGTCTGCCCGACCTGGCCATCGCTCTCACGGATCGGGTTGCACTGTTCCGCAATCTTGGTCACGGCAGCTTCGCCAATGTGACGGAAACGGTCGGCCTCAAGCCACGGAACAAACCCGCCGGCATTACCTTTGTCGACTTTGACCACGACGGCGACCTCGACCTGCTCGTCACCGGGGCTGCGACCCACGCCGGATCCAGCGTTCTGTGGAGGAACAACGGCAATTCCACCTTTACCGAATGGACGGAGCCCACCGGCCTCGCCGGATCGGGCAGCACGGTGGAAGCGGTGCTCTCTGACGTCAACAACGATCGCGCCGTGGACCTCATCGTTACCGGCACGAGTGGCGCGCCACAGGTATACAGGAATCAGCGCGAAGGCGCGTTCAAGCAGTCGCCGCTCTACGCCGACGCAAGCCTATCGCCCACGAGTGGCATAGCGATTGCCGACCTGAATAAGGACGGCTTCATGGACGTCGCGGTCACCCACAGCGGTGCGCCCGGCGTGAGCCTGTGGCGCAACGTCGCGGGCGATCACTTTGAGCGCATCCCGTTGAGCCTGCCTGGCGTTACATCGGCCTGGGGCGTGACGCCGATCGATGTCGACAACGATGGCTGGATCGATCTCGCGGTCGTCGTGGAGACGGCACATGGAACGGAGCTGCGCGTCCTGCGCAATGAGGGTGCGAAGGGTTTCAACGACGTCAGTGCGGCGCTGGGTCTCAACAAACTCAGCATGGCCGGCGCTCGTTCCGTGATGGCCGCCGATGTCGACCGGGACGGTGCCGCAGACCTCCTGGTCGGCAGCCTCGATGCGCCGCCGGCGGTGCTGCACAACGTCGGCGGCAATCGCAATCACTCCCTACGCATCGACCTCACCGGTGTCGCGGACAACAAGTCCGCCATCGGGACCAAGGTCGACGTGTTTTCCGACGGCAACTGGCAGAAGTTTGAGGTCACCGGCGCCTCCGGGTACATGGGCCAGGGCTCAATGGAAATCCTCGCCGGTCTTGGCAGCAGCGAACAGGCCGAGGTGGTTCGTCTGCTGTGGCCAACCGGTGTGCCGCAGGATGAGCTGAACATCGCCGCCAACAAGCCGCTTGCGCTCACTGAACTCGACCGGCGCGGCAGCTCCTGCCC
>CAXTFS010000374.1:0-3443 GCA_964243395.1 uncultured Acidobacteriaceae bacterium
GGAGGTATTCAGAAAGTCGACGACCCGCAGGCCGTTGCGGTGGATTTTGTCCTCATAGGCCGGACCGATGCCGCGGCGCGTGGTGCCGATCGTCTGGCGTCCCGGCGCGGTTTCGGCGGCGAGCTCAATCATGCGGTGGTACGGCAGGATGACCTGGGCGCGATTGGAGATGTACAGCTGGCCATCGACCGGCAGACCGGCGTCCTTCAGCTTCTGCACCTCAGCCAGAAAGGCCGCCGGATCCAGCACGACACCGTTGCCGATGACACCCTTGCAGCCGGGCCGCAGCACACCGCAGGGGATCAGCTGCAGGACAAACTTCTTGCCCTCGATGATGACGGTGTGGCCGGCGTTGTGGCCGCCGGCGTAGCGGGCGACCATGTCGAACTTCTCACTGAGAACGTCGACGATCTTGCCCTTCCCTTCGTCGCCCCACTGGGCGCCGAGGATCACGGCGGAGGTCTTTTTCGGCTGATTCACGATCTTGGCTGGGCTCCGGGGCAGTCTGGCGAACAGGCCGGCTGATGTCACCAGACCCAGCTTCCGATTCTATACGGCGGGGCTATCCACCTGGCTCGGGATGCGGGGTGTACCCCCCGTACTTATTGCGTAAAGTCTTCCATCGACGACGGTTACATCCGGACTTCGGGCGTAACCCTGTCGGACGCGGGCGGGGCATGCGGGCGCGAAGACGAGGGTACATCCAGCCGCGCGCCACATCGAAGCTTCCGGTGAAGTAAGTGACCCGCAGGCTCCTCTCCAGCGCGCCGAAGACGAGTGCGCCCACCACGCTGAAGCCGGACGGACCTCGGTCTTATCCACCCCGCTATCCCCGCAGGCTCTGCTTTTCGGATCAATACGATCTGTTCTTCTGATCTGGCGTGATGGCCGGGGAGTTCAGCAGCTACGCCGTCACGTCACAGTGCGCCACGCCCTGCCTGCTCAACGGATCCTGCGCGCTCAGCCTTGTCCAAACCGGTTGGAAGGTCCTACGAATGAGGATAAAGACTGGCTGAAGTTGCTGCGCAACGATTCGGTGCTGGAGTTCCGATCGAGGGTACGTTTCCGCTTGACGTTCCGCATTACCTGATACATAGTATTGCAAGGTATCGTGCATTGACGAAGCTTATGGCAGTGACTGAGGTTGGAGAGGACTTCCGCGAACGCTGGGAGGCGCAGCTACGTAAGGGCAGCCTGGAGATGGCGGCGCTTGCGAGCGTTTGGCCCGGCCGGCTGTATGGGCTGGAGATCATTCGGTACCTCGAGCAGCATTCGCGCCTGGTGCTGGCCGAGGGAACGATTTACCCGATTTTGAATCGCTTGAAAGCCGAGGGTCTGCTCGCCTCGGAATGGGTGGAGGCCGACGCCGGGCATCCGCGCAAGTACTACTCGCTGACCGACGCCGGGCGCGAACGCCTCCGGCTGATGGCGGCAACCTGGACAGGATTTACCCGTGGGGTTGGTTGTCTTCTTAAACCCGTATTGGAAACTATGGAGTTGTCCCATGACAGATAAACAGCAGATTCAAGGCTTTCTTTCCACTTTTCGCGCCCATCTCGGATCCACTCCGCTCCCCGAACGAGAAGAAATGGTCCGCGAGATGGCAGCGCACATCCGGGACGCGGCGGAGGAGCCTGGTGTTTCCTTGAACACTGTTTTGGCAAGGCTTGGGCCGCCGGAGGAACTGGCACGGCAATATGGCGATGGCGTCCTGCTGCAGCGAGCACGGGGAAGCCTTTCGCCGCTGCTGCTGTTGCAGGCGACCTTGCGATTGGCCACCAAAGGCATTTCAGGGCTGCTGATCTTCTGCTGCGCTGTTTCCGGCTACGTGACGGGTGCCGGTATGATTCTGAGCGCCTTTGCGAAGCCGTTCTTTCCGAATGACATTGGGATGTGGCGGGCCAGCCCACACGTCATGACAGCCGGAGCCGTGCTTCCGCACGGGGATGCCACGCAGGAGATCCTCGGTTGGTGGTACATCCCCGTGGCGCTCGTTCTCGGAGCACTGCTGATTGTCGTGACGACGTTGATTGTTCGCGGATGTCTCTGGGTTTCGGCGCGGGCAGACAAGCTAAGCCCGCGTTTAAGGATGAAACTGGAGGTCCATGGGAGCCAGGCTTGAGGCGAAGACTGTCCCTTGCCTGCGGCAACGTTTGGTCTCAGCGGGTACCCGGCGGCACGCGATCCGGTACCCGCGATACCTTTGTGTTGTACTCGCCTCCGGTTGGCTCGTCGCCGGCAGAGCCATTGCGCCTTCGGCCCTGCAAACGACTGCGCGCCCTAGCGGGTCGAGCCTGCGGCTGTTGGGTCTAACCCATGGCAAGATAGGGTCACCGCGACACTTGTTTTTGCGTCCGCCCCCCTTGGGCGTGGAGGAAACTTGCACGCTCAACCATGGTTAATCGCGCTTTCGGGCGCAATGATGCTTCTCCCCTGTTTCGCGCAGAGCCAGACAACGCGCGCGCCGGAAACGCCGTTCTCGCTGCCCGAGACCACGATTGCGGCGACCGAAGCCGCGCTGGCTGCCGGCCAGGTGACCTGTCACGGGTTGGTGCAGGGCTACCTCGATCACATCGCCGCGTTCGATCAGACAACGCACCTGAACACGGCCGTGGTGCTCAATCCATCGGCGCTGGGCGATGCGGACCGGCTGGATGCGGAGTTTGCCGGGACGCACCGGCTGCGGCCGCTGCACTGTGTCGTGCTCGCCGTGAAGGACAACTACGACACGGCCGGGCTGCAGACCACCGGCGGGTCGCTGGCGATGAAAGGTGTTGTGCCTTCGACCGATGCCTTCATGGTCAAACGCCTGCGCGACGCGGGTGCGGTGGTGCTGTTCAAGAGCAACATGGCCGAGTGGGCGTTCAGCCCGGTGGTGACGGAGAGCTCCATCGGTGGCCTGACCAGGAATCCCTCCGACCTGACGCGGGTGCCGGCAGGCTCGAGCGGGGGCACAGGCGCGGCGGTGGCGGCAAACTTTGCCGAGGTGGGCCTGGGCACGGATACGGGGGACTCAATCCGCGGACCGGCATCGCACAACGATCTGGTAGGGATTCGGCCCACGATCGGGCTGACCAGCCGCGATGGCATCGTGCCACTGTTTCTCACCGCGGATGTAGGTGGACCGCTGGCACGTACGGTGGCCGATGCGGCGGCGGTCCTGACTGCCGTTGCGGGGTACGATCCGGCGGATCCGATCACGGCCGTATCGAACGGGCATGTCGAAAGCGATTACACCAAGTTCCTCGACAAGGATGGCCTGCGGGGGGCGCGCATCGGGGTGTTTCGGCGCTACGTTGACGAGAAGACCGGCGACCCGGAGATCAAAGCCCTGACCGAAAAGGCGATCGCCGATCTGAAGGCGCAGGGTGCGGTGATCGTGGACGCAGTCGACCTGCCGGATTACGACAAACTGACCAAGAACCTGGGCTGCGGTGATTTTG
>CAXTFS010000375.1:0-3434 GCA_964243395.1 uncultured Acidobacteriaceae bacterium
CGCACACGTATCCCCTGTATCTGCGGCCCGGGCACGCGCTGATTCAGCGGCTCCGCGGCGTGCATCGCTTTATGAGCTGGACCCGGCCCATGCTGACGGACTCCGGCGGCTTCCAGGTATTTTCGCTGGCCAAGTTGCGCAGAATTACCGACGATGGCGTCGAGTTCCGCTCACACCTGGATGGGTCGAAGCACTTCTTTTCGCCAGAGCACTCGATGGCCGTGCAGATCGCACTGGGGGCGGACATCATGATGGCCTTTGATGAGTGCGTGGAGACGCCCGCCAGCTGGGAGCGCACGCGCGATTCGATGGGCCTGACCCATGCCTGGGCGCAACGCTCGCTGGACTACTGGCATGCACACCGCGAGGACGTGCCGTGGGCGCAGCCGCTGCCCAATGATGCGGCGCACGGCTACGAGCCTGCGCGCTATGAGGGAAAGCATCAGGCACTGTTCGGCATCGTTCAGGGCGGCATGTACAAGGATCTGCGCGCGGAGTCAGCCGAACGCCTCGTCGCAATGGACTTCCCGGGCTATGCGATCGGCGGCCTCGCGGTCGGGGAGCCGCGTGAGATGACCCGCGAGATGATTGCGCACACGCTCGCGCTGCTGCCCAAAGACAAGCCGCGCTACGTGATGGGCGTGGGCTATCCGGATGAGATCGAAGAGTATGCCCGCATGGGCGTGGACATGATGGACTGCGTGTTGCCCACGCGCGCCGGCCGCCACGGCCTGCTGTTTGTTCGCCAAGATCCGTCTGACCGTCGCAGCGCCGTGCTGCGGCTCAACATCAAGCGCATGGACAACGCCGAGGACAGCCGGCCGCCCGATGAAGGCTGCGCCTGCCCTGTCTGCCAGCGCTACACGCGCGGGTACCTGCGGCACCTGTTCGCGAGTGGTGAGCCGCTGGGCGGAATGTTAAACTCCATTCACAATTTAGCGTTCTACCTGGAGACGATGGAGCGTGTACGCGCTGACCTGACCCAACCTTCCAGTGAGGTTTAAGGTTTGCGGCGAAGATAGCCCACCATCTGGCGCGTCAACTCGGCCAGAAGCGCCTTGTCGCTGAGCGGCAACGCGGCGTGCCATAGCGACACCTCGTCCAGGGCCGCCACTTCGATGGCGCTCGTGGCGGAGAGCACGGCAAAGCGCACGGCACGCTCAGGGTCAGGGTGGCGAATGCTGTCGCGGTGCGCCAGCAGCACCGCTGCCGCGTGCGCGAGGTTTGCCGCAATCCGCTGCATCGCTTCCCTGGCAAAGGCCGAGTCGGGTTCGGCCTCCAGCATGCGGGTCAGGGCGCGCAGCAACTGCGGGTGCTCACGATACTGCTTGAGCAGCGCGACCAGCAGTGCACCGGCGGTTTCGGCAAGGGTTGGTCGAACGAGTTGGGCACGCAGCTTCTCCGCACTCTGCGCGTTGCTCGACTGCAGCATGCGCAGCAGGGCTAAACGCAGAAGGTCATCCTTGTCCCGGAATCGTCGATAGATGCTTGCGGGTGAGAGCTCGGCCGCGGCGGCAATGCGCGGGATGGTCGCGTGATCCAGACCTTCGCGGTCAAGAACCTGCAACGCGGCGTGCAACAGCCGCGTCTCGGTCAGTGCGCTGCGCTTTTGCTGCGGCGGCCGCCGCTCTTCGACCGCATCCGCACCCTTTGTTTTTTCGTTCACAAACGGACTGTACACACCTCCGCACCATGATGTAAATGTAAAAACACATTCGCAAAAAGGTGATACGGATGCTTCATGTCGTTCACGGACTGGTGCTTTTTCAGCTGGCCATCCTCGCGTTCCTGCTGTTCGTCGCGCCGTTCCTGGATCTGCGCGAGATGCGTCTGCTGCAAAAGCTGAATGAGAGCTGGCGCCGCGTGCGCCTTTACCGGCGGGTGATCCTCGGGTTGTGGATTGCTGCGGCCGTTTGCTGGCTGGCTCGCGGTGGCGCCGCGGGCGCGCGGATCGCCCACGCGGCCGGCGATGCAGCCTGGTTGTTCGGCGCGCCGTGGCGCACGTTGGCGTGGGCAGCCTTTCTTGCCAGCTACTTCGGTGCCGCGCTGGTACCGGCAGCGGTCTGCCTTGCGCAGCCGCGTCGCATCCCGGCCTACACGCGGCACCTGGCCCGGCTCGGGTTCTTTCTGCCGCATGACGATCGGGAGCGCTGGTGGTTTGGCGTGGTCAGTCTGTCTGCAGCGGTTTGTGAAGAGTGGATCTTCCGCGGCTTCGTGCCGGGGGTGCTGCATCGCGGCGCGGGCCTGTCCCTCACGTCCGCCTTGCTGCTTTCCTCCTTTCTGTTTGGGTGGAACCACCTGTACCAGGGTTGGCGCGGTGTGCTGCAGACAAGCCTTGCGGGGCTCGGCTTCGGCCTGCTGGCTCTGCTGACGGGGGGCCTGCTTTGGCCAATCCTGCTGCACGCCCTGCTGGACCTCCAGGTGCTGGCCATCTTCCGGCCTGCGACCCTGCCGGTGACCCGTGCGGCGGCGGGCTAAACGGGGCCGATGAGCCAGGGGCATCTCCGCTTCGGCTTCCCGGCGCTCTCGCACGTCCAATGGGAAGAACGTTCTGTTTTGGGGTGATCGGCATGCGCGTGTTGGGTTCGGCCTCCGTGTGGTGTCTTCTCGGAAGCATCGCGGCCCTGGGGCAAGGGGTTGTCGGCGGCGTGGGGCAGGCGGTCCCGCCCCCGCCGCCCTCCGGCTACACGGTGACCGGTCGCGTGGTGTGCGCGGACACACAACACCCTGCGCGCTTTGCCGCCGTCAACCTCATCGGTGCAAACACCGGTGACGACGGGGGTGGACGTGGCCGCGGGGTGACGGCGCGCACCGACCTGGACGGCAGCTTTGCCGTCAGCAATGTGCCCGCGGGCGAGTACTACGTCACCGCCGCCCTGACTGGCTACGTAAACGATGCCCTGACGGTCCAAACAGCCGTGAGCGCCGGCGGTGACGCCCTGAAGGCCCTCTCGGGCATGACGGAGATCCACGTCTCAGCGGGCGGCGCGACCGCGCAGGTGAGCCTGCAACGCGGCGCGGTGATCTCCGGCACGGTGCTGTGGGACGACGGCTCGCCGGCAGCCGGGGTGCAGGTCGCGCCGGTGGCCTTCACAGCGAACGGAACCACGACGAACCTGATCGGCAACGGGCCGGGTGGCTTTGGGCAATTTGGGCGTTCGGTCGCGGGCGCCTTCACCGACGACCGCGGCCGCTTTCGCGTCTCGGGCCTGTCGCCGGGCGTTTATCTGATCCGCGCCAGCGTGCAGGCCCCGGTACACCCCCGTGGCGATGAGCGCGCGTTTTCGCGCACCACCAACCTCTTCGTCTATGCGCCTGACAAATTCCGCCGCGCTGACGCCGTTCCGGTGACGCTGGTTGCGGGGGAGGAGCATGGCGAGGTGAGCCTCACGCTGGGCCTGGCTGGGTTGCACGCGGTGTCGGGTATTGTGAGC